>JBLMYN010000142.1:0-9955 GCA_050258305.1 Actinomycetota bacterium | reverse complement strand
ATCATCTCCGGACAGGACACACCGCAGGTCCGCATGGAATTGAACCGCGCTCTTCTGTTCACCGTGTTTGCCCCGGCCCAGTCTTTTGGGAAAGCTGTACCGGGCAAGGCGGTCATGTCTTTCTCACATGTGAATGTGAAGGGATAAAGGAGCTTTGGAATACAGGGGTCAAGCCTGAATTGGTTTGACCCTCTTTGTTTTTCTGGCCTAAACTTGAGTTTCCCGCACATTGCTGGAGGGACCCTGAGGCCGAAATTCCAATCCTTTGCAATTTTCCTTCTCATCGTCATTTTTGCGTGTTCCTGTGTCTCGTTTGGCCAGGAAACCCGGGCGCAACTGGAAGTGAGTGAAACATTCTTTACATTGATGTCCGCATTGAACAGCTGCGGATATGATTCCGGACTTGCAGATTCGCTGCCGGTGAGGCAGGCGGTGCGCTCGGAAATCCAGGCAACGGTGCAGCAGTCGCCGGAGGCGGCCCACGCCCGTGACGTCATTTGCCAGTTCTGGAAGGACCACGAACCGCCAGCGGGCCTGAATGACGTCTCACAGTATGTGTCGTTGGCGCTTGAGCTGAACAGACCACCCGACTTTTCCAGCAAATTGCCGCCCGCTGACATGCCGCCTGACGCAGCTTACGTGCTGGGCGTGGTGCCTTTGCTCAGAAAGTATTACCAGGCCGCGGGAATCCATGCTCTCTGGCAGAAGCACGAGGATGATTACAACTCGCTCGTGCAGCGACTTCACGATCCCACCGCGGGACTGATCAAGCAGACAGATATATTCCTGAAACTGCCCTTCTCCACCTATCCCGGCCAGAGGTTTGGAGTCTATCTGGAGCCGCTTCTCTCTCCCGGGCAGGTCGAAGCACGGAACTACGGCAACAACTATGACGTTGTGTTTGCTCCGGGCAAGGACGGGAAAATACCGATCGAGGCGATTCGCCACACGTATCTCCACTTTGTGCTCGATCCCCTGGCCGCTTCTCACGGGACCAGCCTGAAAAGGCTGGAGCCGATTCTGCTGGATATACGCTTTGCGCCGCTTGCAAAGTCTTTCAAACAGGATATTGCCCTGATGGTCAATGAGTGCCTGATCCGGGCAATTGAGGCGCGAATATCGATTCCCAAAAGCGATGAACGCGCCCGCCTGGCCTATGTGCAGCGATCCATGCAACAGGGTTTTGTGCTGACCCGGTATTTTTTTGATGCTCTGGCCAATTTCGAAAAAAGCGCCAGCGGCTTGAAGACCGTCTACGGCGACATGCTGCATGATCTTGACCTGGGCCGCGAGCGCAAGCACGCCCGTGAGATCACTTTTGTGGAGCACGCAGACCCGGAGGTGATCAGCCCGGCGCGGGTAGTTCTGCAGGCGAACTTGTTGAATGAAGCCGAGCAGAAGCTTGCATCCGGCGATAAGGATGGCGCGCAGAAGATCGCACAAGAAGTGCTGCAACACAATCACGGAGGAGATGAGCCCGGGCGGGCTGTCTTTCTGCTGGCGCAAATTGCCACGCTCGACGGCAAAATGGAGGAAGCGCGATTTGATTTCCAGCAGGCGGTACAAGCGGCGCGCGATCCGCGTACCCTGGCCTGGAGCCACATTTATCTGGGACGGATCTATGATCTCGAAGAAAACCGCCAGGCTGCCTTAGAGCACTATCGGGCGGCGCTGGCTGCCGGGGATCCGGCAGCGGATACGAGGGCCGCAGCGGAAAAGGGGATTGCGTCGCCTTACCAGCCGCCCCATCATCCTCCGCAGTAATGAGTCGAATGCATGAATTGCATGAATAACTTGTCGTCAATTTTGCTGGCTGTTGCCTTGGTTATCGCTTTGCCTGGCGCACGGCCGTCTGCAGCCCTGGCGCCGCGGTCTCAGGCCGCGCCCGCCGTGAAGCGCCCACCACAGGCCAAGACGCACGCGGAATACCAGGACTACAACACCGCATACGCCACCACGGGTGGCGCGGCCATGGAAAAAGCGGCCGATGATTTTGCGGCCAAATATCCTGCGAGTGAACTGCGGCCGTACCTGTATGCCAAGGCCATGCACGAGTATCAGAATGAAAACCAGCCGGCAAAAATGCTGGCCATGGGTGAAAAGGTGCTGGCGCTCGATCCGGACAACACCGTCGCGCTGGTTTTAACCGCCACCGTGCTGTCAGACCAGCTCAGCGATACGGATGCCGGCCGGCAGCAGCAGAAGATTGCGGAGATTAAAAAGAACGCAACACGGGCCCTGGACACAATCGGCGCCGCATACGTGCCGCCGGCACATGCTACAGCCGAACAGATCACAGCTTACAAGAGCACGCTGGAATCCATGGCCCATTCTGCTCTCGGCATCATGGATTTAAAGCTGGGCGACTACAGCGGATCTGAAAAAGAGTTGCAGGCTGCTGCTGATCTGGGTAAAGCGCAGCCGGACGCTTACGTCTGGTATCACCTGGCTTTGTCTCAGGACCACCAGAATAAATACGCGGCGGCCTTGTCCTCAGTAAACCAGGCGCTGCAGTATACGCGCTCGGGATCTGATCTGGAGACGCTCGCCCGGGGAGAACGCGACCGGCTGATAAAGTTGACTGGAGCGGCGCAGGCGCAGCCAAATAGCTCGCAGCCACCGCGCTAAATGAAGTATTTTGTAAGCAGCAAATCCACCATGCCGGTCGGTCTGTGCCGCAGGTGACTGGAACTGGACTCAGGAAACTTGATGACCCGCTTTTTCGCCGCGATAGCCCTGATTCTGGCGCTGATGCCCGGACTGGCTCTTGTTGGCCAGACGGGGGAGGATCGTCAGCCGCCGCCGGAAAAGCCTGCGCTTCACCCGCCGGCGAGAAGCGAACAGGAGCGTAATGAGTTCAACGGGGACTTTGCCGTGACGGGAGCCGCAGTGGCGGAAGCGGCAGCCAATGATTTTGCGGCAAGATATCCCCAAAGTGAACTCCGGCGCTACCTTTACTCAAAAGCCATGCGGGACTACGAATTAGAGAACAATCCCGCCGGAACGCTGGCCATGGCACGAAAGGTGCTGGCGCTCGACCCGGACCATGCGGTGGCGCTCACGCTCACAGCCACCGTGCTTGCCGACAGTCTTGAAACCGGCGAGGCGGATCGCGCAAAAAAGATCGATGAGATTCGCAGAACGGCAAATCGCGCCATCGCGAGTGTTGGAGACGGCTTTGTCCCGCCTGCAGGAGCAACGCCTCAGCAGGTGGCGGTGTATCGGACCACGCTGCAGTCCATGGCGTATTCCGCGCTCGGCGTGATGGAATTAAAAACCGGCGACGATGCCGCGGCGGAAAGGGACCTGGCGAGGGCCGCCGTCCTCAAGAAGATCACTCCGGACCCGTACATCTGGTACCATCTTGCGCTCGCCCAGGATCACCGCAAGAAATACGCAGCAGCCTTAAACTCAGTGCAGCAGGCTCTGCAGCTTTCAAGTTCCCATCCGCATTTGCAGCGTCTGGCGGAAATTGAGTTTGACCGGCTTTCGGGGCTGGCCGGACAACGCCCGCGCTCAGGTGACAGTTCGGAAGCGGAGCCTCCGCAGTAGCGATATGAATCCGGATCTCACAGTTTTGCAATCGGCGCTTGGCCATAAATTCAGCCATCCGGAATTGCTGGAGCGCGCGCTCACTCACAGCTCCCACGCCCACGAGGAATCCAAATCTGCGGGGGCGGAGCCCGGAGTTGAAATCCTGGACAACGAACAGCTTGAATTCCTCGGCGACGCCGTCCTGGGGATGGTCGCCAGCCAGCTTCTGTTTGAGCGTTTTCCCACATTTCATGAAGGGCAGCTCTCCAAACTGAAAGCTCATCTTGTCAGCGCCGGACACCTGGTGAGCGTCGCCAGCCGGCTGCAACTGGGGAAATACCTTCTTCTGGGACGCGGTGAAGAGCGCAGCGGCGGCCGAAGCAAGTCCACGCTGCTTTCCGACGCGCTGGAGGCGGTGATCGCTGCAATGTACCTGGACGCGGGGATGGATAAGGCGCGTTCTTTTATCATTGGTGAAATCCTTGTTCCGGAACTGGATCGCGTGAGCACGGAAAGGGCGAACGAATTCAGCCTGGCCGACTACAAATCCGCGCTCCAGGAACTGCTGCAGTCCACTGGGAGGCTTCAGCCTGTATATGCGACTGTGAAGGAAGAAGGGCCGGACCACCGCAAGACGTTTACGGTGGAAGCCCGCATCTACTCCCAGGGCCAGAGCAAACCGGAATATGTGTCCCGCGCAGAAGGCGGCACAAAGAAGAAGGCAGAGCAACTGGCAGCCAAGCATGCGCTTCAGCATCTGCGTGGCGAGACCGTGGAGCCCGTATGAACGTTCCCTATGAAGGCGGCGAGCAGGCGTCTGCTGCAGAACCGGCACTGCAGCCTGGAGTGGAGGAACAGCCTGCGGCGGATGCAGCGCAGCCCGAAACGCAAGCTCCTGCGCGTTCTGCCCCAAAGGCTGAGCCGGCGCACGGCCCGCAGGGACTTCAGTTCATCATTTCCGTGCTGGTGATTGTAGTTTTCATGATCACGTTCGTGGTCCAGGCCTTTCGCGTCCCTTCAGAATCCATGGAGAACACGCTGCTCATCGGCGACTTTCTCCTTGCCGACAAAATGCATTACGCGAATAGCGGCGGGCTCTGGCAATGGCTCCTTCCCTACCGCCCGATCCGCCGCGGGGACGTGGTGGTATTTCGCTACCCGGTGGACCCAAGCCAGTATTTCGTGAAACGTGTCATCGGTCTGCCCGGAGATCACATCCGCCTGCAGAACAAAATGGTATTTGTAAACGGATTGCAACTGCAGGAAAGCTACGTGATCCATACCATGCCCAACCTGAACATGTATCGTGATGATTTTCCCCTCCATGCAGGTATGCCCGCGGACGTCGACCGCCGCTGGAGACGCGAACTGGACCGCCATGTCGATCATGGCGAACTGGTGGTCCCACCCGGCGAGTACTTTGTGATGGGAGATAACCGCGACCAGAGCCTGGACAGCCGCTACTGGGGTTTTGTACCACGGGGCAACATCATGGGGCGTCCGCTGGTAATCTATCTCTCCATCAATGACGGCACTCAGGCAGCAACCCGCGCCGCGGGGTCAGATGGTAAACTGATAAAAACAGGACAAGTGCTGGCCCATTTTCTCCAGATGGCCCGTTGGGACCGCATCTTCCATCGCGTGTTGTAGAGCAAAATTCTGACCGGGAAAGGCGCGTTTGCAAGCCAAAGCCAGGAAACAACAAAAACCGGAAAAACGAAAAGAAACGTTTGCTGAATTCATTGCCAGCATAGCATCCGTCTTTGTTGCCGGATTGTTCATTATCACGTTTGTGGTCCAGGCCTTTGAGATACCTTCCGGATCCATGGAAGACACGCTGCTGGTCGGCGACCACGTGTTTGTGGACCGGCTCACGCCTGCTCCCGCGGCGGCCTATATGGGGCCGCTCATGCCCTACCGCCCGGTCCATCGCGACGAGGTAATTGTCTTCCTGCACCCCACCGAGCCGGGGCTCTACGTGGTCAAGCGCATCGTGGGGATCCCGGGAGACCACATCCACCTGGTTCACGGCCAGCTCTTTGTGAACGGTAAGGCGCAGAACGAGCCCTATCTCAACCCCGATCATGGATTCTACGATCCTTATCGCGACGAGTTCCCCAAATACCCCGCGGCCGGAGTCACCAACGTCAGCCCTGAGTGGCCCATGATTTTAAGCGCCAATATTCAGGGCGGAGACCTGGTGGTCCCCAAAGACAGCTACTTCGGGATGGGAGACAACCGCGCCAACAGTCTGGACAGCCGCTACTGGGGATTCATTCCCAAACAGAACATTGTAGGCAGGCCGTTGTTCATCTACTGGTCTTTTGAAACCCCTGCCGACCAGTATGAGCACAATTCTCTGACGGACCGGGCGGAGTTCGTTTTTCACATCATCACGCATTTCTTCACTCAAACGCGCTGGAACAGAATGTTTCACATGGTGCACTGAGCAACTTATATTCTTTATATTCAAGGACATCAGTTTTGACCGACCAAGCCAAACAGCCGCAACAGGAAAAACAGAAGGAGACGCTGGCGGAATCGATTGCCGGATTTGCGGCAGTCTTTGTTTCCGGTCTCTTCATAATCACTTTCATCATTCAGCATTTTGAAATACCTTCATCTTCAATGGAAAAGACGCTCCTCATCGGCGATCACGTTTTTGTGGACCGGCTCTCGCCAACAGGAAAGGCCTTCCCGGGACCTCTGATGCCGTACAGGAACATCAAGCGCGGCGACATCGCCGTGTTTGTCTCGCCCGCGGAACCGGGCCTCTACCTTGTCAAGCGGATTGTCGGTGTTCCCGGGGACCGCATCCACCTCATCGACCGCAAGCTGTATGTCAACGGGGTGGAGCAGAAGGAGCCCTACGTCTACTACGACGTCAACAGCCCCTATCATGCGCCCGATGAATACCGTGATGACTTTCCGGCGATCAGTCCCTACGGCAGAGCGACGCCGGAATGGGCCGCGACCATGCAGAAATACATTGACGGCCTGGATCTGGTCGTTCCCAAAGATCATTACTTCGCCATGGGCGATAATCGTGACGTAAGCTATGACAGCAGGTTCTGGGGATTTGTCCCCAGGAAAAACATCATGGGCTCGCCGCTGTTCATCGCCTGGTCGCTCAACCAGACGGCGGACGATTTTGCGCCCAGGTCTCTTCCAGAACGCATCGGAGCATTCCTGTACACGGCGACCCATTTCATCGGCATGACACGCTGGCGCCGAACCCTGCACCTTGTGCACTGAGAGGTAGAAGCCATTAGCCGGAAGAAGATCATTCTCGCTGCCGTTCTGCTGCTGGCTGTGGCAATCTTCGTGCCTCCCAATATCAACGGCGTACGTTTCCGTGACAGGCTGGCCGGCTCCTTGAGCAGCGCGCTTGGGCGCCAGGTGAAAATCGGGCAGGTGAAGTATCGCGTCTTTCCGCGTCCCGGCTTTGACATTTATAACCTTCAGGTCATGGACGATCCGGCGTTCAGCGCCGAGCCGCTGCTGATGTGCGGTAAAGTAACCGCCGACCTCAGGCTCACTTCCCTTTGGCATGGCCGGCTGGAAATCGCCAACCTCAAGCTCACCGACGACGCGGCTGCGCCCAGCCTCAACCTGGTCTATTCCAACGGGCACTGGAACCTTGAATCTCTGCTGAAGCGAGTGGAAGAAGTGCCCTCCGCTCCAACCGCGAAACGCCAGGCGGAAGCGCGTCCGCGGTTTCCCTACATTGAAGCCGCAGGCGGGCGAATCAATCTGAAGGTTGGTCCGGAGAAAAAGCCGTTCACGCTCACCAACACTGATTTCGGATTCTGGCTGGCCTCGGAAGACGTATGGCATGTCCGGCTTGAGGGCCAGCCCGTGCGCACCGACATGAATCTGAGTGACACCGGTACCGTGCGGCTGGAAGGCGATCTCCGGCGTTCACCCCGGCTGCCGCAGACCCCGTTGAAGCTTGAGCTGACATGGGACAATGCCCAGCTCGGTCAGCTATCCACCCTGGTAACGGGGCGGGACAAAGGCTGGCGGGGCGGGCTCAGCGGGGACGTACAGCTTTCAGGCACGGCGACCAACCTGCACATCACGGCCTCGGCGGAGTTGAGAGAGTTTCGCCGCTTCGATATCGATCGTAACCAGATGCCCCGCCTGAGCACACGTTGCCTGGGCGCCTACTCGCATCGCGCGCTGGACATGAAATGTGACACCCCTCTGGGCGGCGGGGGCGTGCTGCTGACCGCGCACTGGTCGCCGAACTCTGAGCATGACTACGATTTCTCCATGGTGGCCACGCGAATTCCGCTTTCCATGGTGACCACGTTTGCGCAGCATGCACGGCGCGGCCTCCCCGGTGATCTCACCGCCAATGGAGACCTCAATGCCGCCTTCGGCTTCCACTCGCACAACGGCGTGCGCGACTGGCACGGCGCCGGTATGACTTCAGCATTCCTGCTGCGCTCGGCGGCAGCGGAGAAGCCGTTTGCGGTGAGCCCGATCCGTTTTCATATGGGGGCTGAAGAGGATACCGCGTCGATCATCACCAGGAAGGCCCGGCACAAGCAGCAACCACACAGCACGCCCAATCGCACGCTGACCTTCGATCCTTTTTCCGTGCAGTTGGGGCCCACCACTGAAGCGCAGGTGCAGGGGACGGCTGACGGCGCCGGCTACTGGCTCGGCCTGAAAGGAATGGTGCCGCTGGAAAGGCTGCTCGATCTGGGAAGGGCCACCGGCTTCCCGACTGAGGTCCGCAATACTACCGCATCCGCCGTGGTCAACCTCAACATCAGCGGCCCATGGGCAAACTTTGCTCCTGCCAGCGTGCGTGGAACGGCCCATCTTGAGAATGTGGCATCGTGGATACCTGGCATCAAAGACCGCCTGGTGCTTACCCAGGCGGACGCCCAGATCAGCGAGGTTGAACTGGTTCTGGCCAATGTGCAGGCGCGGTTTGAGCACACGCCGGTTGCCTTCGCCGGCACCGTCCAGGTCCCATGGAGCTGCCCAGGCAATACTCCGCCCTGCCCCATGGAATTTGATCTGAGCTCTGACTCTCTGGCCATGGCTGATTTCGGCAGCCTGCTGGGTGTGACCAACAAGGGATGGAGCATTCCTTTCTTCTCTGATTCCAGCAAGCTTCCTGACTTCCGCGCCAACGGCACAGTTTCAGTCAACAATTTCAGCGTGGCCCAGCTCCCGCTGCAGAAATTCACAGCCCATGTAGAGGTGGGCAACAAGTCACTGCTGGTGAGCAAGATCAATGCAAGGCTCGGCGGGGGCTCGACCCAGGGCGAGTGGCATGCAGACTGGAGCACCTCACGCCCCAGGTTCACGGCCACGGGAACCGTGAACGGCGTCTCCACGGACCATCTGGATTTGAAGGAGCCGGATGTGGCCCTGGCAACCTCTTGGGTTTCAGGCCGCGCCGATCTCAAATATTCGCTTAAGTTTGAAGGCGCCACCCCGAAGGAGATGGCCAACAGCGTAAATGGCCGGGTGGAATACGTGGTCAACAACGGCCTTTCCCGCTCACTGGTGGTCGATTCGAGGCCGCTGAAATTCCAGACCCTGCAGGGCGCCCTTGAAATCGAGAAGCAGATCATGAAGGTGCTGCCAAGCAAATTCAGAGCGGAAAACCGCATCTATGATATGAGTGGAACAGTGTCTCTGACTGACAGGCAGACCAGGCTCAGGCTGAGCAACAGCAGCTCCCGCTGGGAGATTACCGGCGCCCTGGATAAGCCGAAAATTGCTGCCACGCCTCATGTGGAAGCCACTGCCGCGCGTACACGATGAAGTCTTCCTGGATCATCCTGACTGCTCTTTTGATTTGGGCGTACCTGTACGTCAATCGCCATGAGGAGCCGCGCGTTTCGGCCGCCACGGCATCAGTACAGCCAACCCGATCCACCGCCGGGCGCTCGTCTTCATCGCATCGCCTCGCGGCCAGCATGCAGGCCAAGCTCAACTACATTGAGCAGAACGGGCGCAGAGCCCGTCCCGATCAGAGACCGACCGTGATGACCGAGGAGGAGATCAACGATTACTTCGCATCCGGGCAAGTAGAGTTGCCGAAAGGAGTAAACAAAGTCAGGCTGGAAGGCCACTCGGGCCGTGTGACAGCTTTTTTGACCGTTGATTTTGACAAGATTCGTGAAGGCCAGCAGTCTTCTAATCCCCTGATGGGTCTTTTCAGCGGAGTTCACGACGTGATGGTTGACACGAACGCCTCAGGGTCGGGCGGCGAAGGACGCGTTCAAGTGAACAGTGTCAGCCTCGACGGCACGGAAATTCCCCACATGGCGCTTGAATTTTTCGTGGACAAATACATCACTTCCAAGTATCCGAATGTCGGCATGGATTCGCACTTCCGCCTGCCCGACAAGATCGACACTGCGAGGGTCGGCTATCACAAGCTGACGGTGAC
>JBLMYN010000141.1:0-5730 GCA_050258305.1 Actinomycetota bacterium | reverse complement strand
CCGGGAAGCTGGTACCAGCCGCTGCTTCAATACGATGATCACGCTGATAGACCCAGTACCCATGCAAACTGTCCCGATCACTGATTTTGTGGAAAATGTCGGCCGTGCCCTGATCGATATCCACCGGAGCAAGCCCTGAACCGAGGAATGCTGGAGCGTTATTCAGCGTTCCGTTTGCTTGAGGGACCAGATTTAGCAACGCTTTAGCTACAGGACTCGTACCGGACAGAATGGCAGCCCGATCTGCGTCGGAGAATACGTTGGCAGCAAAAGGCAATCCCTGACGCTGGCGCAAACCTTCGTAGCTGACGAAGAAGAACGTCTTGTCACGGATAATCGGTCCTCCGAAGTCGCCGCCAAATTGGTTGCGCTTGAACGAGGCCATCGGATTGGGAACCTGCAATCCCGTATTGCTGTCAGTGACTGTCTTCGTGTTGAAGGCGTTGCGCGCGTCAAAGAAATCATTGCGCAGATAATCATATGCTTCGCCGTGGAACTGATTCGTGCCTGAGCGGGTGGCGATATTTACGATTGCGCCGGAGTTGCGGCCGTATTCTGCGCTGTAGGTCGAGTTATCAACCTTGAACTCTGAGACCGTGTTGATCGTGGGCTGGAACGTGATCTGGTTCTGCACCATGTCGTTCAGGTTGATGCCGTTGATCATGAAATTGACGGAATCTTCGCGGTTGCCGGCGGTGTTGAACGCGAACGAACCCTGGCCGCGCAACGGGGCGGTAAGGAAGCCATTTTGGGGCGGAGTGACCGTGCCCGGGATCAGCAGCGCTAAATCCACGAAGTGGCGGCCATTGAGAGGAATTTCCTGCACTGTCCGCTGGTCAATGGTCTGTCCGACGGTCATCGTGGTGCTCTCGATTACCGGCGCTGTTGCCTCAACCGTGACTGTTTCGCTCGTCGCTGCCACTGCCAGCTTGAAGTTCTGAACTGAATTCTTGCTCACTTCCAGGATCACGTTCTTGGCCTGCTGCGTCTGGAAGCCCTTCATCTGGACTGCGACGCTGTAGGTTCCCGGTTTCAACGCTGGAACTTCATAGTCACCGGAAGCGTTGGTCTGGGTCGTGCGCTGTAAACCCAGATCGGCGTTCTTGACGGTTATGCTGGCACCCACGACGGCTGCCCCGCTTGAATCTGTGACCGTGCCCTTGATGCTGGCCGTGTTTTGCCCGAATGCCGCAACCGTGAACGCAAGCAACACGAATAGCAGCAGCCAGGGGGAAAAGGCTACCTTCTTCATCTCTCACTCCTCCTAAAAAGAAACATTGCAGAATGTAAGGCAAAACGGCTGCTTTCCGGAAAAAGAATCAAAAAATGTCGATCTTTGCATTAAGCAGTTGAACAGGTCGTCGGCAGCTTGGGCATGTATAGCTGCACCCATTATTCCAAATTTAAGAGCATCTGGGGAGCAATCAAAATCAAGAACTTAGGTTCTTTGGAGGAGTGCACTACCTATGAAATTTGGAAGAAAAAAACCAGCCATTCCCGAATTAGGGACTAAATCAGAAAGCAGACCGGGAATTGTCAACTTTAGTTTCGTAAAGTTGCCCGAATATGTGTAAATAACTATTCACGAATCTTCTTACTGCGGTGTTCGTCTGGGCCTCGGCAACCGTCGGCCATTGGTCAGATGAGGACGGATGTTGCCATCCACGGCCTCAGCCGGCTCCGCATGGATTACGTCAACTGTCAGCGGGCGCTGCAGAACCATTTCCAGCGAGGTCCCCTGTTCAATGCGAACATCCTGGCCGCGAGTGAACAAGACTTGCCCCAGGCCCACGGCGGCCCCAGCCAAACCGCCGATACCCGCTCCTTTGGCGGTTCCTGTGGCAACCGTGCCTACCACCGCGCCGGTCGCTCCCGCTTTCGCCACTGTGCCCGCGTCTTTTCCCTTTTGGCTGTTAGCCCTGACTGTTCCTTCCTCATCGCTGATATTGGAGTTGGTGGCGCCGGGTTCGCTTTTGAGAGCTCCAGGCAAATCCACCGTGTAGCCATTGGGGAAGATCATGGTATTGAAGTGGAACAGGATCTGGGCGCGGCCCCTGATGCGGCCTGCACGTTCAACGTGGGCGATCTCACCCTTTACGTACGTTCCTGCCGGAATCACCACAACATTGTCCTGCGTGACGGGAAATGAGGTCTGGCAGTAGACCCCGTCGCCAACGTGGGCGCTCTTGGTATCAATTGGACTCCTGAGCTGGAGCAGTACCCTGGTACCCGCCGGAATTGTAACTGTATGAAACGAATTCTGCGCCGGTGCGGCCTGAGACGGCTCACTTGCCCCCGCAGATGGTGGATGTTCGGGCGTATTGGCCTGACCAGCCGCAGCCACGGTCAGCAATCCAGAAACTAACAAAGCAATAGAGATGCGCATTGGGCCTCTCCGCTATTCAGCAATAAGTTGTGGGCTCGGAACTGTTGATTTGTGATGCATTCAGGTACTTACCTGGCTGCCTGGGCCCGCTGAATCTCTTCAAGAATGCCACGGGCGGCTTCGGCAGGGTCGGCGGCGTGTGTAATCGGCCGTCCCACCACGACGTGGGTCGCTCCGGAGGCAATGGCCTCGCCCGGAGTGGCTACCCGTTGCTGATCATTCAAAGCTGAGCCGGCAGGACGAACTCCCGGGGTGACGATGGCAAATCCTTCACCCAGCGACCTTCTCAACTGGGCGGCTTCCCTCGGGGACGAGACAATGCCGCCGAACCCTGCGGCTTTGGCGAGCGAAGCAATGCGGACGGCCTGATCGAGAACATGCCCGGCTATACCCACCTGCTGTAAATCTTCGTCGTTCATGCTTGTGAGAACGGTCACGGCAAGGAGGGTGACACGTCCGGCGGCGGCCTCAGCAGCCGCCTTTAGCATGGCCGTCCCACCCGTTCCGTGGATGGTGAGCATGCTGGCGCCAAGCTCTGCAGCCTGCCTGACTGCCTGGCCTACCGTATTTGGAATGTCATGGAACTTGAGATCCAGAAACACCTTGCGCCCGGAACTGACCAGTTCCCGCACAAAGCCCGGACCCTCCGCCGTAAAGAGCTGCAGGCCGACCTTATACAGGCCGGCCTCATCCCCGATCCGCTGAACCAGGTCGCGGGCCTCTCTGGCGCTGCTCACGTCCAGAGCGACAATCAGGCGTTCCCGTGCGCTTGTGCGCACGGGGGAAATCATGGTATCGGGAGTCTGGGAGACCATCCTCCACAGTATAGTACCGTTTCTTTAATTCGCGCCCAGGCCCTCGCCTCCGGCAGATGCGACAGCAGGCGGATCGATCAAATCGATCCGAACCTTCTCAACGCCTGAGCGGAAGTGCAGCATGCGAGCCGCGCTGTAGCTGAGATCCATGATTCTGTGGCCGACGTACGGGCCGCGATCATTGATCCGGACAATGACCCATCTTCCGTTTCTAAGGTCGGTCACCTTAACGTAGGTTCCCAACGGAAGCTTTTTATGCGCCGCGGTCAGCTCGAACATATCGAAATCCTCGCCGCTGGCCGTGGTTCTGCCGTGAAACTGTTTGCCGTACCAGGAAGCGAGCCCGACCTGGTATGGCTTGTCTTCCGGCTTCCGGGTCTTCCGTACGACTGCGTTTGAGGGTTGAGCGCTCCTTACCGTCTTAGAGCTGCTTTTGACCTTGGGGTTGGTCGATGTTTTGATTTGGGGCTTCAGGTGGTCGTGAACGGGAGCCGCCCCCACGCTGGCAGCCAAATAGCCGGCTACCGCCAGGATGGACAGTACTCGAGTCATGCACACTCCTTAACTTCGGATTTTTCAGGGTCCCCCAACTACTCGTCATGGTTCGGTAATTCTATGATTTTACTCAATAAAATAGCAATCGCCTTCTGTTCACTGAAACATTTACTGTTGCTTTTTAGCCACAGCCATGGTATCCGGAGCTGCTCCCTTCTTGAGCCTCCCAAACAGGGCGGCTTGTCCTTGGATGTACTCAGGTGTGCCTCTGTTAGCCAGCGATACCAAATAAATACAAAACAAGCATGCATATGCACTCAGTTGGCCTCTCGGTGATGCCACCCGGTAGATAAGCTTATCCCCTGTTACACTGTGGTTTAGGAGGATCTGCCCCGTGCGGGACGTATTCATTTTGTCGGCTGTACGAACCCCGATAGGCAAGTTTGGCGGCAAACTGGCGGGGTTGGCTTCCCCCGAGTTGGGTGTCGTGGCGGCAACGGCTGCCCTGGAGAGGGCGGGTGTCCAAGGGAGCCAGATAGAGGAAACCATCTTCGGCTGCGCTCGGCAGGCCGGCAACGGGCCGAACCCTGCCCGGCAGATCTCGATCCGAAGTGGCGTGCCCCAGGAGTCTCCTGCTTACACGGTCAACCAGGCCTGCGCGTCCGGGATGAAGGCCATTGCGCTTGGATCTCAGGAGATCTCAGCCGGCAACATGGACTGTGCCCTGGTCGGAGGGACAGAATCGATGTCCCGGGTTCCTTACTATCTCGACGGGGGCCGCTGGGGGTACCGGCTTGGCAATCAGGAACTGGTTGACGGGATGTACCGCGACGGCTTCCTCTGCAGGATATGCAACCTGGTCATGGGGGAAACCGCCGAGATTCTGGCTGACCAGTACAAGATCGGACGCGACGAGCAGGACCAGTTCGCCCTCTGTTCCCAGCAGAAGGCTGAGAATGCGATCAAAGCCGGCCGTTTCAAGGACGAGATTGTCCCAGTCAAGCTGCAAACTAAGAAGGGCGAGGAGCTTTTCGCCCAGGACGAGCACCCCTTCCTGGGAGCGACCCTGGAAAAGATGGCCAAGCTGCCTCCGGTCTTCTCCAAAACGGGCACGGTAACCGCGGCAAACTCGTCTGGCATCACGGACGGCGCATCCGCCATGGTTTTGGCTGGAGAAGAGTTCGTCAAGAAGAACGCCCTGAAGCCGCTCGCCCGGATCATTGCCGCAACTTCAGCCGGGGTGGATCCGCGAACCATGGGAATCGGCCCTGTGCCTGCCATGGCCAAGCTGGAAAAGAAGACCGGACTGAAGCTCAACGATTTTGACCTGGTTGAGTTGAATGAGGCCTTCGCCGCCCAGGTCATCGCCTGCGACCGCGAGCTTCATCTGGATCCCGACAAACTCAACGTAAATGGCGGCGCAATCGCGCTGGGGCATCCCATTGGCTGTACGGGCACTCGGATATCTGTGACCCTGCTTCATGAAATGATCAAGCGCAAAGCGAATCGCGGCGTCGCCACCCTGTGCGTCAGCGGAGGAATGGGAATGGCACTGGCGCTTGAGCGGGTCTAGCCCTATGCGCTCAGGACATGAGGTTGAGATCAAGTTTCGGGTCGCCGACCTGGAAACGCTGACCTCAACCCTCAACTCGGCCGGATTTCGCCTGATTACACCGCGCACCCACGAGACGAACACTCTTTATGACCTGCCCGGGCTCACACTACGGACTCGCGGCGCTCTGCTTCGTCTCCGCCAATACGGCGAAAAATGGACTCTCACTTACAAAGACAAAGCCAGCAACGGCGGGAAGCACAAATCACGCCCGGAAATAGAAACCCGGGTCGAAAATGGTCCGGCCATGGACCACATTCTCCGGTCGTTGGGCTTCGAGCCCGTGTTTTCCTATGAAAAATTCCGCAGTGAGTGGACCGACAAACAGGGGCATGTGGTGGTGGACGAAACGCCAATCGGAAATTTCGGCGAAATCGAGGGCGAGCCGAAGTGGATTGACCGCGTCGCCGCGAAACTCGGCG
>JBLMYN010000140.1:0-4585 GCA_050258305.1 Actinomycetota bacterium | reverse complement strand
CCAAAAAATTTGCCGCGCCTGAGATGTGGGGATTTGAGCCGCCAAGCTGGAAGGGCGTTTCCGCGGCGCACATGGTACTGGCGGCCGAGCGCGGCGAGATTGACATGCTGTGGCAGAGCGGCGGCAACTTCAAGCAGACACTGCCCGAGCCGGACCTTGTGGATCGCGCGCTGGGAAAAATCAAGCTGCGCGTGCATCA
Organism: Actinomycetota bacterium; assembly: GCA_050258305.1. GTDB lineage: Bacteria > Acidobacteriota > Terriglobia > Terriglobales > Acidobacteriaceae > Angelobacter. The sequence goes on along the minus strand of JBLMYN010000140.1, from coordinate 4,386 downwards.
GGACATTGTTGCCAATCCCACCATGCTGGTGGATCCGGCGGACACGGTTGTCCTGCTGCCGGCGAAGACGCGCTACGAACAGCGCGGCGGCGGTACGGAAACCAGCACGGAACGGCGCATCATTTACAGTCCGCAGATTCCGGGCGGGCCGGATATTCCTGAAGCAAAGGATGAGTGGGAGATTCCGGTGCTCCTGGCGGAGAAGCTGAATCCAGCCCGGGCCAAAGCTGCCTTCCCATGGAAAGACACGCAGGACATCCGCAATGAGATTGACCGCGTCTGCCCGACATACAAAGGAATAGCCGCCCTGAAAAAGAAAGGCGACAACTTCCAGTATGGCGGCGCTCGGCTGCTGGTGGATAAATGCCTGACGCCGGACGGCAAAGGGCATTTCACCCCGGTGGAACTGCCGGAAGAAAAAGTTCCCGCAGGCCGGTTCCTGCTGGCCACGCGAAGAGGCAAGCAATTCAACAGCATCATCAATGCTGAAGTCGACCCCATTACCGGGGCGCGCCGCGATGATGTGCTGATGGCGCGTGAAGACCTGGAAAAGCTGGGGCTGCGGGAAGGAGATTCCATCACACTGCGCAATGAACTGGGCGAGTTCCGGGGCCGGGTGAAAGTCGACCGCGTGAAGCCTGGTTCACTGCAGGCCCACTGGCCGGAGATCAATGTGCTCGTTCCCGCAGGAAGGCTCGACCCGAGCGGAGTGCCGGATTACAACGCGACGGTCGAGGTGGTGGGCGCCCACTGTCTCACCATGCCCGAAGAGGAAAGCGAAGCAAACCGAATCAGTGCTTGAGCCGAACAAGAATGCGTCCAGTGCCGGGGCTTGCGCTGGATCGGTCGCATTACGATGAATAGTACTACCTGCTGCTTGGCCCTGCTGTGAAAACGCACGACAAAAATTCAATGCCACTTTGAGGTGAAATGTATGGCTTCAGATCGTCTTCCGAACCGTTGGGGGATCGCAGTTGCGGCAGTCTGTATGCAAATCTGCCTGGGCGCTGTGTACGGTTGGAGCGTCTTTAAAATCCCCTTGATGAAAACTCAGGGCTGGGCTGAAACTTCAGTTCAGCTGAACTTCACGCTTGCCATCGCCGTGCTGGGGCTGGGAACAGTGATCGGCGGGCTCTGGCAGGACAAGGTTGGACCGCGGAAGGTCGCCACCGTGGCCGGTGTTCTGTATGGCCTCGGCTATCTGGTTGCGGCGCTGGGAACGTCGCAGCACTCGCTGACCACCATTTATCTCGGCTATGGCGTGCTCGGCGGCATCGGCATGGGCATGGGATACATCACGCCCGTGGCCACGCTGGTCAAATGGTTCCCGGACAAAAGAGGCCTCATGACAGGCGTAGCAGTCTGTGGATATGGAGCGGGCGCGCTGGTGATGAGCCCGATTGCAGCCCGGCTGATTCCTGTGCGGGGAATTCCTTTCACGTTTGCGGTATTCGGCGTCGCCTATTTCATCATCGTTGTGGCTGCGGCGCAGTTCTATGCCAATCCGCCGCAGGGCTGGCGTCCTGAAGGCTGGACCCCAAAAAGCGCGGTGGCCAAATCTGCCAGCAGCTATGAGTTCGGTGTGCGCGAAGCGGCTTCCACCTGGCAGTTTTATCTGCTCTGGTTCATGCTCTTCCTGAACACATCCGCGGGAATCATGATCATCAGCCAGGCTTCGCCGATGGCGCAGTCCAAAGAGTTTGTCGGCATGACGGCGCTGGCGGCCGCGGGCATCGTAGGCTTGATCTCCATCTTCAACGCGATCGGCCGGGTGTTCTGGGCCTTTGTCTCTGACCTGATCGGACGCGCCCGGGTGTACTTCCTGCTGTTTGCCATCCAGGCGGTGGTCTTCTTCATGCTGCCGCGGCTGCATGACGCCACCACGTTCAGCATCGCTTTTGCCATCATCGGCCTGTGCTACGGCGGCGGCTTCGGCACCATGCCTTCGTTCACCGCTGATTTCTTCGGCGCCAAGAACATGGGTGGCGTCTATGGCTGGATCCTGCTGGCCTGGGGCGCTGCGGCCATTCCGTCGCCGATCATGATTGCCAAGCTGCACCAGTCCACCGGCGCATTCTCGACGGCCGTCTATATCGTTGCGGGCGTGATGGTGTGCTCGCTGGTGTTGCCGCTGGTTGCCAAGCGGCCCAACCGGGACGCCCAGGCGTTACGCGAACAGAGCGACATGGTCCGCGCCGGCTAATCATTCTGAAAAGGCACGACCAACAAAGGCAGGCTGCAAAGCCTGCCTTTGTTATTTCCGCCGATCTGCGCGGTTTCATAATCGCCGATGCTTAAACTTCTTTCGCCCTTCGGCATAATCCGCCACAACCTGCCCGCTGCCTTTCAGCTTGTACTTGTACGTCAGCAGCCCTTCCAGACCTACCGGGCCGCGCGCGTGCAGCTTGCTGTTGCTGATGCCGATCTCCGCTCCCAGTCCGTAGCGGAAGCCGTCGGCAAAGCGCGTGGAAGCGTTGTGCAACACGCTGGCAGCGTCCACTTCATCCAGAAACTGTTCCGCTGCGGCCGCGTCTTCCGTCAGGATGGATTCCGTGTGCCGCGAACCGTAGCGATCAATGTGATCGATGGCTTCCTCTAAACTGCCAACCACCTTGAGCGTGATTTTCAGATCAGAGTATTCGGCGCTCCAGTCCTCTTCTGTAGCCGGTACCACGTTCAGGCTGGGGCAGAGTTGCCGGGTGCGCTCGCAGCCGCGCACCTCCACTCCGGCCGACTGCAGAGAGCCCACAAGAGCGGGCAGAAATTCTGCCGCGACGTCCTGATGCACAAGCACCTTCTCCACCGAATTGCACGCCGCCGGATATTGCACCTTGGCATCGATCACCACGCGTTCGGCCATCTTGAGGTCGGCAGCGCCATCGACATAGATATGGCATATGCCGCTGCCGTGTCCCAGCACGGGAATGCGGCTGTGAGCGAAAACAAAATTCACAAACTCCGTCGACCCGCGGGGCACCACCAGATCAATTTCGCGGTCCATCTGCAGCACCTGCATCACTTCCGCGCGTTCTTCCAGCAGGCAAACCGCATCGGCGAGGTCCGCGTTCTCTGAAGTGAATGCTTCCCGCCAGATATCAACCAGAACGCGGTTGGTCCGCTTCGCCTCCGCGCCGCCCTTCAGCACCAGGCCGTTACCGGTTTTGATGGCCAGTGACCCGACCTGCGGCACCACGTCGGGCCGCGACTCGAAGATGACGGCGATGACGCCGAGCGGGCAGGGAACTTTGTACAGCGTCAGGCCATCGTCCAGCTCCGTGGCCGCCAGCGTACCCGCCAGCGGATCATCGAGGCCCGCAACGTCACGCACTCGCGCAGCCATCTCCCGTACGCCCGTCTCCGAAGTTTTCAATCGCTTGAGCAATACCTGAGACACGCTCGGCCCGGCGGCAGCCATGGTTTCGCAATCCAGGCGGTTCGCTTCCAGTATCTCCACGCTGCGCTGTTCAATGCGCTCCTCGGCTTTCAGCAGAATACGGTTGCGTTGCCCGCCGGAGAGCCGCGCCAGCGCTCTTGCCGCCCGGCGGGTCTTCTGTACCTGCTCTTTGAGCGGCGCCGGCGAAGTTTCAGTCCTGCTGGCCATGGTCCGGCTCCTTGCCGCTGAGGATCAGAAAATTCTCGCGCCGCACCAGCACTCCGCGTACTGCGCCGTTCTCCAATGCAAGCATGCGAGAGAGTTCCTGGCTGCCACACTCCGCCACGCCGCGTCCAATGGCGTTGCCGTTTGCGTCGGTCACGGAGATCACCTGCCCTGCGGAAAACTCGCCGTGACACGCCGTGACACCGGAAATCAGCAAACTGGCGTGGCCATGCAGCAGGGCCTTGCCGGCATTGGCATTGATGGAAACGCGGCCGCGCTCGGTGGTGGCAAACGCCAGCCAGCGCTTCTTGCCCGCCATGCGCGACCCGGGCAGAAACAGCGTGCCCACGCTGCCATCGGAAAAGATATGTTGCAGCACGCCCTGCTTCTGCCCGTTGGCGATGATGACCATGCCGCCGGCGTGCATGGCGATTTGCGCGGCATCGAGCTTGGCGGTCATTCCGCCACGCCCTGCTGGAGACTTGCCCTGGGCGCTTCCCCGAATTTCCGGGGAAAGGGCCGTGACCAGCGGGACAACATTTCCCGGCTCCGCTCCACGTGAGGGATCGCGCAGCAACCCATCCACGTTGGAGAGCAGAATCAGGGCATCAGCATCCAGCTTGCTCAGCACGAGAGCGGCGAGCCGGTCATTGTCGCGAAAGATGGCCGGCTGCTCGGTCCATATATTGGTGACGGTATCGTTTTCGTTGACGACCGGCACAGCTCCCAGCTTCAAAAGCTTTTCAAATGTCTGGCGCAGGATTTTGTAGCGGTTGAGATCAGTAAAG
>JBLMYN010000139.1:0-2880 GCA_050258305.1 Actinomycetota bacterium | reverse complement strand
GCAACAGGGTGAGCAGCAGAAGAAATACGCCGATAACCCAGTTGAACTGCCGCGGCGGGCGATAGGCGCCGCGGTAAAACACCTTGAACATGTGCGCGAATACCAGGAACACCATGGCATGCGCCGACCAGCGGTGGAGGTTGCGCAGGAAGACGCCTGACGCCACGACGAATTGCAGGTCTTTCATGTCCTGGTAGGCCTGGGGCACCGACGGGTGGTAGTAAAACATCAACAGGATGCCGGTCGCGATCAGGATGAAGAATGTGCTCAAGGTAAGCGCGCCCAGATACCAGGTGGGACTGAAGTCCAGCGCGCGCGAGCGGATCTTCACTGAGAAAAGATGTAAAAAGACGTTTTGCTGAACAGCCTGCGAGCGGTGCAGATTACTGGAGCCGCTCCCGCTGCGGAAGATTGTCTTCCAGACCTCCGTGTTGCGCATGCGCTCGAATTCTGCGCGAAGGGTGATTGCCATGGTTATACCCTCAGGAACTCCTCTCCTTTCAGATGGGTGGAACGGTCCACCATCAGATACCCGTCCTCACTGAGCCAGATTTTCAACCACGGCAGCGGTTTGGGCGCCGGGCCTGCAACTTTCACACCGTCACGGTTGAAACGGCTGCCGTGGCAGGGACAGGCAATCAGGTTCAGTTCCGGTTTCCACGCGGTCAGGCAGCCGAGATGCGTGCAGATGGCGCTCAGGGCATAAAAGCCTTTAGGCCCGTTGATCAGGTAAATGCGTGTTTTTGGATCGAGAGTGACCGTGCCGGGAGGAAACTGGTCCGGCTTGCCGGCCTTGATGATGGGTGAGGGCTCGAAGAGTACATTGGGCGAGAAATATTCGTATGTGAACAGGCCCGTGCCCATGGCCGCCACGATCAGAGATCCCATGCCCAGCTTGGCGAAGAACTCTCTTCGCTCGGCATCCTTGGGATCGTCCTCGCGCCCTGCCAGTGCAGGTACGCTCGCTTCGGCTTCTGTCTTGACTGCGCTCATGATTTGTTCCTCAGGTCGAACGACTGAATTGGAATCAGGCCGGTGCTCTCAGCCGACCGAAAATGGAAAGCTTCCATGGTGATTTCCTGGACCGGGCAGCGCAATGCGCACAAACCGCAGCGTATGCAGCGCGTCTCGTCTTTCACCATCACGGCCCCATGGACGGAGCCTTCGGCCAGGTCCTCGGTTGATACGCCGCGCAATTCCACGGCATAAGCCGACTCTTCGTGTTCCAGTTGGGCAAGCACCGGTTCGGGGAATTCAATGTCCTCAAGAGGGACCAGTTCCAGGCATTGCTCAGGGCAGACATCCACGCACCCGCCACACAGGATGCACTCAGTCCCATCCACCTCGGTGCCCTCGAAAACCGTGTTGATCCAGCAGCGCAGGCAGCGCTGCGCCTCTTCCCGGGCCGTGGTTTCGTTAAAGCCAATCTCCACTTCGGTCAGGCCGGTGCGCCGCTCCAGCGGCACCATGGGAACCGAGTGCCGGGCGATCTCCATGTAATTAGTGATCATCTGGTGCCGGTCCAGCACTTCGACTTCAAGCAGGGGATCGGCGTGCTTCTCGCCGCGGAGAAATTCGTCAATGCCCACTGCCGCGCGCTTGCCGTCGGCTACGCTGTCAATGATCAGGCGCGGCCCGAAGACGCAATCGCCCCCGGCAAAGATGCCCGGGACGGAAGTCATGAGGCTGGCGCGGTCAACCCCGATCAGACCGCGTGGCGTGATTTCGATCTTGGAGGAAGGACTGAGAAAATCCAGGTTCGGCGCCTGTCCGATCGCCAGGATAACCGTATCGCAATCGATCTCTGATTCGCTGCCGCTCTCAAATTGCGGGTTGAATCGTCCGTTCTCGTCGAAAACGCGGCTGGTGCGCACGGTTTCAAGTCCCGTGACGCGCCCGTCCCTGCCCACTACTTTATTGGGACCGAAACCGGCATGGATGGTCACGCCTTCAGTCTCAGCTTCTTCGATCTCTTCCAGCGCCGCCGGCATCTCGTCGCGCCGCTCAATGCAGACGATGTGCACTTCACTGGCGCCCATGCGCAGCGCGGAAAGAGAAATGTCCACCATTTCGTGCGAAGCAACGGCAGTCAGATTTTTCGCCCATTCGCTTTGCATTTCGTGCTGGCGAACTACTTCGCGCGCCGCGGACCGGGCTACGTCCATGGCAACGTTGCCGCCGCCGATGACCACCACTTTTTTGCCGATAGTGAATTTGTAGCCGAGATTCACATTCAGGAGAAAATCGATGCCCTTGTGGACGCCGTCCAGATTCACGCCGGGAATGGAAAGATCGCGGCTGCGATGGGCTCCGATGGCGATGAGCACCGCATCAAAGCCCTGCGACTGGAGATCTTCTATGGAAAAATCCTTGCCCGCGCGCTGGTTCAGGCGCAGGGTGACGTCGCCGGCCTGCAGGATCTCTCTCACCTGCGCCTCGACAACATCGCGGGGAAGACGATATTCAGGAATACCGAGGTAGAGCATCCCTCCCGGCACAGCGGCGGCCTCGAAAATCGTGACCGAATAACCCATCAGCGCCAGGTCGTGCGCGGCCGAGAGTCCCACCGGGCCTGCACCGATGACCGCAACTTTATAGGGCAGTGTGGGCTGCTGCTCCCGCGGAACCAGCCGGTAGTTTCTGCTCTCCGGGCCATATTGCTCAGTAAGAAATCTTTTGAGCGCGCGAATTTGAATTGGTTGATCGATCTGGCCGCGGCGGCAGGCTGTTTCGCAGGGATGCGCGCAGACTCGCCCGCAGATGCTGGCCAGCGGATTGGGATCACGGGCAAAACGATAGGCCTCTTCGAACCGGCCCTCCGCAATCAGGGCCACATACCGTCCGGCGTTGGTGTGGGCCGGGCAGGCCATCATGCACGGG
>JBLMYN010000138.1:0-12500 GCA_050258305.1 Actinomycetota bacterium | reverse complement strand
CTCCCGGTACGAACGACCGTACTTCCAGGAAGAAGCTTTCCGTCCATCCCGGTTTCTTTTCAAGCCGGGCCAGACACTTTCTTAAGCCCGCGGTCAGCGGACCAAACCCGAATTCCCTTCGCGCTCTCCTATTCTAATTCCTAAGAGAAGCGGGCGACACTTCCTCGGCCTGGCCCTGGTGCAGCCTCAAAATCCGGTCGCAACGACGGGCGAAGTCCAGGTTGTGGGTGACGATGAGGGAAGTGAGCCGGTGTTCCCGGTGGAGCCGCTGGATCAAATCGAACACCATCTCGGCCGTCCGATTGTCGAGGTCTCCAGTGGGCTCATCGGCCATCAATATCTGCGGTCCGGTTATCAAAGCCCTGGCCAAAGCAATGCGCTGCTGTTCGCCCCCCGAGAGCTCGCCGGCGCGATGATGGCTGCGATTACTCAATCCCACTTCCTTCAGCCATTGTGCAGCCTTTTCCATTGCGGGCCGGTATGCGGTTCCGCTCATGAGCAGCGGCATCGCCACGTTCTCCTGCGCCGTAAACTCAGGCAACAAATAGTGAAACTGCCACACAAACCCGATTTCACGGTTGCGGAAATCGGCTGCAGCGTCGTCGCTCAGTTTGTCAGCCTGAATCTGCGCGCAGTATACGTCACCCTGAGAAGCGCGATCAAGGGTTCCCAGAATGTGAAGCAAGCTGCTTTTCCCAGAGCCGGACTCGCCGACGATGGCCAGCATTTCCCCTTTCCTCACCTGGAAAGACAAGTTGTCAAAGAGCACTAAATCCGCGTCGCCCGACTTGTAAACCTTCTTAAGCCTGTCGACGCGCAGGATTTCAGGTTGCTGTCCTATTGGATGCACTTGTTTACCTCGATGGTGCAGCCAGATACTTTCATCAGCATTTTCAGTGCCGTTCTCCACGTTGGAACAGCTCCTGCCCGTACACTTTTTAAACCCGAATCGAGAGCAATAGACTCCGTTATTCTCGCCCCGGAAATCCTCAAGTTTTGATTAAATTCCCTAATTCCCTCTAACCAAAAGTAACTATCCCTCACCATCTTGCATCCTGTTCGCCCTGCGATGCAATTAGGCATTTCACTCATAGCGCAGCGCCTCGGCCGGCAGAACGCGCGCCGCCGACCAGGAGGGATAAAGTGTAGCAACAAAGGAAATTAGCAGGGCGACCCCGGCCACAAGAAGACCGTCCACGAGCCTGGGTGCAAACGGCACGTAGTTGATGGAATAGACCTCCGGGTTGAGCGCAATGAAATGGTACTTCGCCCCGGCAATGGAAATCCCATAGCCCACAATCAGTCCCAAAATGGTACCGATTACCCCGATCAGCACGCCCTGAAAAACAAAGATTTGCCGCACCTGTTTCCGCCGGGCCCCCATGGAAATCAACACGGCGATGTCCTTTGTCTTTTCCATGACCATCATGATCAATGAAATCAGGATGTTGAGGGCTGCGACAAAAACGATCAAGCCGATGGTTAAAAATGTCACAACCCGCTCCAGGCTCAGGGCCCGGAACAGGGCACGGTTCTGGTCCATCCAGTTGGTGGCCATATATTCCCGCCCTGCAGCCTTTTGCAGCTCGTCCCCCACCTGCTCAGCCTTATAGAGATCGTCGATCTTGAATTCGAGCACGGAGACAACATTGCCCACGCCGGCCATTTTCTGCGCGTCCGCCAGCCGGATGAAGGCCCAGGAGCTGTCATAGTTGTAGAAGCCGGAATTGAAAATTCCCACCACCTTGAATCTGTCATACCGGGGAATCAGTCCGAACGGTGTCAGCTCGCCCTGCGGGCTGGTTACCATGACAACGGAATTCACCGTCGCCCCAATGCTTTCCGCCAGATCCTTGCCCAGCACGACGGGCGGCAACTCATGAGGATGAAGGCACTTATCATCGCCCGCAGGACAGGGCTTTGCCGGGGGCAGAACCGGGTTCAGAGGCTCCGCCGAGCCGATCTTTACAGATTTCAGTAGCTCGCTTACCCGATCTTCATATTTTGGAATAACACCCTTTAATTGGACGCCGCTTGCCCGTGAACCGAGAGAAACCAGCACCTGCTCGTAAAGCGCCGGCGCGGCGGCCACTACATGCGGCTGCCTTTCCATGCGGGCCATCAGATCAGGCCAGTCATAGATTCCGTCATTCGCGACCTTGAGCAGGTTGATGTGGGATATGGAGCCGAGGAGCTGGTTTTGCAAGTCTCTCTGGAAACCGGCATTGATCGAAAGTGCGACCACCAGCGAGGCTACGCCCGCCGCCACGCCGATTACCGAAATTACAGTGATGACGCTGATGACGGCCTGGCGGCGTTTCGCGCGGAGGTAGCGGGCAGCGACGAAAAGTTCAAATTTCACGCGCCAGCCTCAGTGCACTGAGGTTGTTTCATGTGGCTTTTCCTTGAACTTCGGGCCCTTGAACTTCAGGCATATGCCCAACGGGCCTTTGAGCTTCAGACCTGGGACCAATAGGCCTTTGCGCATCACGACTTTCCGCGGCGCTCCTGAGCGCCAGGCGCGGGAGCAAAGGAACTCGAGACTTGTACTCAAGAAATCTCTCGCCGAAGCGCGCTGCGAGTTCACGCTCTTCCATGTAAATCATCGCCGGGAATGAGATAAAAAGACTGATCCCGAGCAGGGCATACGCGACCGTCAAGCCGCTTCCCACAGCCCACCCGCCAAGATTGCACAAATGGGCGAAGTAGATGGGATGCCGCATTCGCGCGTGCAGTCCTGTGGTGACCAGTTCCTGCGTGTGTTCTTCCGGGCGCAACTCCGCTTCACCGGCGAGTTTGTGTCCGCCAAATTCGGCGAAGACCCTTCTGTACGCCCGGAAGCCATATACGAACAGCAGCAGAGCAGGAAACCACATCCAGGGCGTGGAGTAGAGTCGCTGTTCATGCCACGGCCAGGTGATCCATCCGAGCAAAACGATCATCAGCATCCAGAGAGGCAGCAGCGCGCGGTAAGGAGACCGCTGCATTCTGCGCCAGCGCCCGGCAAAGGGATGAATGGCAAACCAGAACAGGGGGATGCTGCTGTAGATTACAGCTATCATCCATGGGATGAGCAGCAGCCTGGCCTCCATGAGTGTGATTGTAACAGGCGCTATTAGAATGACTGTTTTGTTTTGCCCTCGATGAAACGACGCTCACAAATAAGAACCAGGTTACCTATCCGCTGTGTCATCTTCGATCTCGATGACACGCTTTACGATTGCTTCGGCCAGCGGGTTCGCCCGGCGCACCGCCATGCTGCTGAAGCCATGGTCAAAGCCGGACTGAAGGCGGACGTTGAGGCCGTGTACCGGGCGCGCATGCGCGCCTTCCGCCATGATCCGATGCTTCGGCATATTGACCCAACCGTTTGCCGCCAATTTGATGCCGCTGACGTGGAGGCAATCAGCCGCGCTGCCCATGACGCCTATTTCAATTGTCCGGTGGGGAAACTCACGCTTTTCCGCGGCACCAAGCCGCTGCTGCGCTTCCTGCATTCGCGCGGCGTGAAGGTGTTTATCGTCAGCTTTGGCGAGCCGGAGATCCAGAAAGCCAAGGTGAGATCTCTGGGACTGGAAGGCGAACCGGCGATTGACAGGATCTTCTATGCCGATCGCGACAAACTGCTGACCAAAGAAACTGCTTTTCAAATCATTCAGCAGGAACTTGATCTGGCTGCCGATCAGGTGCTGATCGTGGGTGACCGCCCCATGCGCGAGATCCGCGCAGGCAGGGAACTTGGCATGCACACGGTGCGAATCCGCCACGGCGAGTTCGCCGCGCAGGAGCCGCGTGACCAAATGGAAGAACCGGACTACGAGGTAAAGAACATCTCGGAAATCCGTGGGCTCCCGTTTTTCTGGGGATCGGAGGAGAAATCGCCGACATCGCCGTGATCCCGCGTCATCGCACGTGATCCGGAAGGCAACACCTCCCTGGCTAAAGGCTAACGGCGAAGAGCTGAGGGGCAAGACCCAAAGCCAAGACCCAAAAGCGAACAGACGAGAATATGATTAGTCGAAATCTGTGTGATCTGCGATATCAGCGGTAAAGGTTCTATCCGCGTTGATCCGCGTGAATCCGCGGTAAGAATTGCTTTTCTCCGCGCCTCAGTGATGGATTTGCTCTCAGGGCACCACGTACTTCGCCGTTTCAGGATTGCCTGCCCGGTCGTAAACGCGTACCACCACAACATGCTCGGTACTGGCGGGAGTTGTCGCAGCCACTTTTCGTTTTCCGCGTTTTTTCTGCGGGCCGGAAGGCTGCGCCGGGTCCGTACCGCTGTTCAGCAGCACAGTGAAATCGTAGTTCTCGGTCTTGGAGTCGGAGAGCTGGCCCACCGGTTCAATGTATTGCCAGTCGCCGGCGTCAATCGAGTACTCGGCGCGGCTGATGGGAGAAAAGTCGTCAGTAGCGTGGAACGTCACATGGAGTTCCTGGCCTTCAGCGCGCACGGCCAGGCTTTCCACCCGTGGTGGCGTGTTGTCCACCTCAAAGCGCCGGCTCTCGTTATGATCAGTCAAAGCCTCTTCGGGAGTGTGCGAAGGCGCATCACTGGCCACAATGCGAATGGTGTATCCGCCATCGGGCAGCAAGCCGGAGTCAAACGAATAAAACCGGTCGGTCAGGCCTGACTTCAGGAGTTTCCAGTCACGCTCGCCGTCGCCGCGATAGTAGACAGAGAAAACCAGGTCGTCATCGTTCTCGTCGTGGGCGGTCCAGTGTACGGCAATGTAGGCGCGGTCGGGGGTGGTTGCGGGAACCGGTGGCACTGCGGCTGAGGGCTGTCGCGGGTTGGCGCCTTCCTTCCCGGCAACATGTGGTTGCTGCGGGTACCGGGCGCCCGGCTGAACATCCACCTGATCAACCACAGGCGCAACGTTCTTGGAAAGGTAATTGATACCCACGCTATCGATCTGAGTGGGCGGATTGGCAGGCTTGAGCACGGCACGCCACTGCACAAACCGGGCGGACGGGACATCGACCTTTGCGTCCTTGCTCAGATCAATGCGGCTCCAGGAACTCCAATTGCGGTCGGGGTTATCCACGTTGCCGCTGCGGGCAAAGATTTCGAAGTTTCCGCGGCCACGGACCTCAGCGCGTCCCCAGCGGGAGAAGATCTTGGCATCCAGCACGTCACTTTCGAATGAGCCCTCTGCTTCAGGCGTGTTGCTCATCAGAAAAATCTTTCCCAGGTTGCTGCTGGAGCAATAGATTCCACCGCCCGGAGCCTTGCTGAAGCCGGTGACCTGGTTGGCGCTTGCCTTGATCAGGTCAGTGTACTCGCCGTTGTTGTGAATCGCGTAGATGCGGCCCTTATTGCCCGTTCCGGCAATCAGGCGGCCGGAGCCGTCAAAGTCGAGAGCATAGACAATGTCCTCCGGGGACGACCAGATTTTGCGCGGCGCTCCATCGGACGCAATCATATAGACGTCCGATCCGCCCAGATTCACGCTGCCCACCAGCGGCGCCGTGATTGGTTGCGCTCCGGGCTGTACCATGATGGGGGTTGACGCTCCCGCAGCAGGCGAGGCCTTCTGCGTTCCGGTGGCGGCTGCATAGATGTTGCCCGCTGCATCCACGGCCAGTGCGGTGATCTCTTTACGCGGCGCGCTATAGAGCACAAAGCCCTGGCCGGCCGGAGTGATGCGGTAAACCAGCGCGCCTCCGTCAGAGCCGGCGATCAGGTTGCCCTGGGGATCAAACGCCAGCACGCGCATGTGGGCTTCGTCTGATTTGAAAAAAACTCCGCCCTGTCCGTTTTTGTCCACACGGAAGATCTCGCCGTTGTCGCCGGTGGCTACGTACAGGCGGCCCTGATTATCCAGTGCCAGGTCCCAGATGTACTTGGTCTTGGGGTCGAAGAACACGCTTGCCTTGTACTCAGGGGCGCCGGCCTGGGCAGACTTCGATTGCGAGATCCGATTGATTTTGTAGACCTTGCCGTCCGGTGATGTAGCGGCATAAATTGCGCCATCCTTGTCCACCGTGACCGCCTGCACCTGCAATTCCCTGGGTTCGAAGATTACTGTAGATTTTCCGTCCGGAGTGATGCGGTAGATGCGGGCAGGAGCTCCGGTAGCGGCGTAAACCGTGCCGTCGCGATCGGAAGCAATCCTCCAGATGAACGTCGACGGGGTGGTATAGAGCATCTTGAAAGCCGGGGCGAGCTCCAGTTCACCGGTGCTTCGGATGGCGACGCCGCGGGCCGTGCCGCGCTCAAATTCATCGTAACCGGTTTCATTCCATAAACGCGTGCCCTCCGCGGCAGCCAGTGCCGCGAAGGTAAGAACGAGAAGTGCGGAAAAGAATAATTTCATCGATTTATTCAAGAGTAACAGCAGTTTGCCTCGGGATAGAAGCTGCGGAAGACGCAAGCGGAGCAGGGGCCATCGATCAGGTCAGGCATACCAGCCGGAAAGCGGCCGGTATGCCGTTCTTGATTTCGGGGCCGGAGCAACTCATCAATTTCCCCGCCCGGCCTACTTGATGGTAAGGCTGATCACCTGCGAGCCGGTCACCACGTAACCCACAGGCGTTGAGGACTCGTGTACGGCGGACTCATTAAAGACCACCATCTGTTGTGTCGAGCGCATACCGTCCATTACGTTCATCACGGAAAGCGGCACGCTGGGCATCACCTTGTCTTCCACGGTGGCCTGCGGATTTGGCTCCAGCAGAGAAACGTAGAGATGGTCGTTGAGGTGCTCTTCATTCAACTGGTCAATGGTAGAGCTCAAATCCAGGCCGCGAACCGGACTCATTTTGCGCGCGCGATCCAGGGTCTCGGCATCGCTGACCAGAATCCGCAGAGTTCCTGCAGGAACGGACGTGGGCACGCGGACCGGAATACGGCGCACAATGCGGTCGCCACGGTACGGGCGCAATACAGCTTCCACCGTGATCTCGTCGCCGGGACGCGCTTCAGTCACATCTGTGCGCGCATTCTCAAGGACGGCGGAGCGGCGGTCGCGCTCCAATTCGAATTCCAGATTCACCCCGCCCACCGTCGGCGCCTGAAACGGATTGTCATAGATCCGGCCAAAATGGTCGCCCAGCGCCATGGCCACGGCGAAAGCCGTTGGCTGGGTATCAGTGGGAGAGAACATGTTGTTCAGCCGCACGTCAGGATAGCCGTTCACGTGGATGCGGCCGTTCATGCGGTATGTGGTTTCCTCGCCATACTGATTCATGCCCATGAGAGCGTTGTAAACGGTGGTCATCATCATGAGCGGCGTCAGTTTGGGGTTATTCAGCACCTCGTAATGGAACGCCTTGGGGCCGCTGGGGCCGTGGATGCTCAAAGTGACCGGAATCATCTGTGGCTGCCGGCCGAAGACCCCCATGATGCCGGTTTTCCTGTCTTGAACAAACGCGCCCACCGGCTCAGTTGTGTTGATGATCTTGAACGCATTGAGCGGAGATGCAAGCGTGGCAATGACGTTTGCTTTCGTCATCGGCATATCCACCATGCCGTATTGGGTGAGCGGATGCCCGCAGGCGAGCAGATGCGTCGCATCCATATACGTCACCGTGCAGGTCGCGGCTACATCCATATCTCCGCGGACCAGGATCGCGCTCACGGCGGATCCCGGAACCAGAGGCTCCGGTTGCTTTTCGTCGCTGGAAGAACCAACGCCCATCACCGGAGTAATTCCTGCCGCCGCAAATTCCGGCGAAAATTGCTTGAGTGAGGATTCTGTGAATCCATCGAACACAAAAGGCGAGTCGATGGGTTGGAGATATTGGGTGACATCGCCCATCGATGTCATATCCGCTGCGCCCGGTCCGCTGGTTTTTTCCGGTGCGACCGGCTTCGCCGCGACGGCATTGCCCTGGGGATTCACGCTGGAATCAAACTCGTTGATCTCAAGCATCTGCTGGATGGGAGTGACACCGGCGATGGGTTCCTTGGAGAATTGCCCAATGCGATAAGCGATGGCGCCGAGCAGCTTGCCGTCAATGTAAACGGGGCTGCCGCTCATGCCGGCGACCACGCCCGTATATTCGGCCTTCTTTCCGGTAAGACGGACCAGAACAACGTCGCTTTTTGGCCCGTTCATATTCTTCAGGACACCAAGGACTTCCACGCCCATGGTTTCGGGCTGTGTTCCCTGGAAAACGGTATAGGCAATGCCCTTCATTCCCGCATGCACCTCAGACACTGACATAAACTGCGTCTGGACGGATGTTTTTGCGGCTGGCGAGCTCTGATTTTGTTGAGTCTGGGCGCAAGCCACGCCCAAAAAGGAAAGGAGCGAGACGAAGATGACGACTTTTTTCATACGGCCTAAACCCAATTTCCGAAGTGCCGTGCAGCGAACTGCTCCGCATGCGCAAAGAACTGCATTAAAAGCTGAGTTCGTGAATTCATAGTACTTGAGAAATTAAGAAAAAGGCAGCCACAAATGCGCTTAGCACCGGGGACGAATTCGGCGTACTCCCTCTAGGGTCTTTCCCTTGGTCTGCCGGAGCTTTTGCTTTCCGTCATTTGCAAACCTTGTCTTAACAGTTCTTTGCAGCGCATGAGGAGACTGTGTACACGGGAAAAGCCTCTGAAAGTGGGAGTTGGTGCATCTATACTGTTAAAGACTCTAACAAAAGGCGTTCCCTAATGGCCCCACTCCACACCGACACAAACTCACAGCTCCGCTTCGTGAATTGGCTCCCAGCAGTCATGCTGGCCGCGTTGACTCTATTCGTATTCACTCCGGACGCACTGATCGCTCAGAGCCAGCCGCAGCCCAGCCCCAACCCTCAGCAGCAGCAGAACCAGCAGAATACGACCCCGTCCGCAGGCGGCCCGGAAGGCGACATTGGCCCCATCGCCATACCCAAAAAGAGGGAGCCCGAGCCGAAAAGAGAAGAGGCTCCCAGACCGCCGAAAAAACCCGAGGCTATGCCGAACTTCAGCCTCAAGGTGAATGTCCCCCTGGTAACGCTGGATGTGGGAGTGCTGACCAGGAACGGCCAGTTCGTGCCCGGGTTGCAGGAACAAAATTTCCGCGTGCTGGAAGACGGGGTTCCCCAGAAAATTACCGGCTTCAATCAGACGCAGGCTCCGATTACGGCGGTCATTCTGATGGAGTTTGCCGACAATTTTTACCCGATGGAGTATGACTCGCTTTATGCCTCCAGCGTTTTTGCCAGCATGCTCAAGAAGGAAGACTGGATCGCGCTGGTGACTTTTGATGTCCGCGAACATATCCTGGCCGACTTCACCCAGGACAAGCGCGAAATCTACGAAGGCCTGCGCAGTCTGCAGTTCGCCATGTCGCGGGAGACGAATCTGTTTGACGCGCTGTATGACACGGTGGACCGCCTGGAAGGCGTGGAGGGCCGCAAGTACATCATCCTGATTGCCAGCGGTCGCGATACGTTCAGCAAACACACGCTAGACCAGACACTCAAGAAAATCCAGAACTCAAAAGATATTGCCATCTATTCGATGAGCACGGGGGAAGCGTTGCGCGAGTACGCAGAATCTCACGGGCTGTCACAGTATCTTTGTGACTTTACTTCCTTCAGTTGCCGCACTGAGTACCTGCAGGCGGACAATCAGATGAAGACCTTTGCCAGAATGACGGGTGGCAAGTATTACGCGCCGCTGTTCACTGCGCAGTTCCGTGAAGCTTTCGCCGATATCGGACAAACCATACGGAACGAATACAGCCTGGCATACCATCCCACGAATTCCGCTCAAGACGGCACCTACCGCAAGATCAAAGTCGAACTGGTGGGGCCTGACGGCAAGCCTCTCAAGATGCGAGACGAAAAAGGCCACAATGTGAAATACCAAGTCATCGCCCGTGAAGGTTACCGAGCCAGAAGAGAAGTCGAGTGATGATATCCGGTGGGCGGGTCATCGCGCGTATCGGCGTGCGATTCGATCACCGGAACACCAAATCTCCAGATCACCCGATCACGGCGAGCCTCTCCTCAGTGAAACAGCCGCTGTATTCCTAAAAAAAGTCCAATGCCCAAAAATACTGCCAGAGCCACGCCGATTCCGCGCTCGCGGTTGACTTCAGGAATCAAGTCTGAGGCGGCGACGTACAGAGTTACGCCCGCGGAAAGCGGCAGGCCTTCGGCGAGTGAGTGCGTGAACACAGTTACTGTCAGGACGCCGATAATCGTCGCAACGCCCAGCAGCCCTGAGGCCGCCCACGATGCCCGTTTGCTCCTGCCCGCAGCCAGCATGACCGATGATGCGGTAAAGCCTTCCGGCACCTTGTGAAGAATCACGGCAAGAAAGATCACCCAGCCGAGCCAGTTGGAAACCAGAAAGCCCGAAGCAATGGCGATCCCGTCAAAGAATGTGTGAATCACCAGGCCAAAGATGACGGAATAAATGCGGTGTGATCCGGCAAATTCCTCCGCATGCGTCTCTTCACCAAAATGAAAGTGTGAAGTTACCGTGTGCTCGAAAAAGTGAACAAGAAAATATCCGGCAAGCAGCAGCAGAGGCGCGTTGGGCCCGGAGAGACGAATGCTTTCCGGCAGCATCTCCAGCAATGCCGTTCCCAGCATGAACCCGGAACCAAGCGCGATGAAGTAGCGCAGGAAACGCTTATCCCACTCTTTCTGGACGAGGACAGCGCCGCCAAAACCGTTGGCTAAAGCCGCGGTAACTCCCAGCAGAATGCTTGTTGTGATTGGACTCATCAGGAATAGGCGAGAATATCAGATCAGGAGTCCAGCGCGCGCAGGCTTGGCGTCATGAGAGATCAGCCGCTGTGGCGGATGTGCAGCACGTCGCCGTCCTGCACGATGTAGTCTTTACCCTCTAAGCGCAACAGACCCTTGGCGCGGGCATTGGCTTCTGAACCCGCATCCAGCAGTTTGTCCCAATGGATGGTTTCGGCGCGAATGAAATGCTTTTCCAGATCAGAGTGGATGGCGCCCGCAGCCGCCTGGGCGCGCGAGCTTTTTGGCACCGTCCAGGCGCGGCACTCGTCTTCTCCGATGGTGAAGAATGAAATCACGCCCAGCAGTTCGTAGGTCTTTCGGATCAGCCGCGTGAGACCGCTTTCTTTCAGCCCGTAGCTGGAGAGAAATTCCTGGGCTTCCTCGTCGCTCATCTCCGCGAGCTCGGCCTCCACTTTGCCGCAGATTGCCGTGGCTCCAGCATTGCTGCGCGAGGCAATTTCGGCCAGATTGTATTTCCCTACCGCGAGCTCGAGGTCGTCGCCCAAAGTGGAAGACTCGTTGATGTTCAGCACATACAAAATAGGCTTCTGGCTGAGGAACATGAATCCGCGGATGCGCTTTTCGTCTTCGGCGGAGATTTCCATTTCCCTGAGCGGCAGCTCTTTTTCCAGGTGCGCTTTGCAGCGCTTGAGAAGATCGAACTCGCGCTCCAGTTCCGGGTTCTTCATCTTCTTCAGATCTTTTTCCACGCGCTCCAGCCGCTTTTCCACCTGCCCGAGATCGCTGACGATCAGATCAAAATCAACGGTCTTGGCGTCGCGCAAGGGATCAATATCGCCCACGTGAGCAATCGCCGGATCGTCAAACGCCCTCAAGACGTGCGCCAGCGCGTCTACGGTGCGCAGGTTGGTCAGGAAAGTTGTTTCCTTGAGCGCTTCCTGTCCAATTGCGGCCACGTCCACGTACTCGACCACCGCGTGGGTAAGTTTCTTGGGATTGTATTGAGCTGCCAGGCGGTCGAGCCGGTCGTCCGGCACCGTGGCCATGCCGAGGTGCGCTTCACGCGGGTTCGCATGAGCTGAAACGTCAACCTTGGTCAGAATCTTGAACAGTGATGTCTTGCCTACCTGCGGCAGGCCGATGATTCCACATTTCATTGGTTTTTGTCGCTTCGCTCCAAACCGCTAGACAACAATGCCTTCCCGGACTTCGTTCATGCTCCTGTCACAGCGGGCTCGGCGCGTGGTCGGCCTCGCCCTGAACAAAATCACTCTTTCGCTTCGCTCCAACCCGCAGCTAACGCGGGAGCAATTAACGACTATGTCGCAAATTTTGATTGTAAATGAGAACGAAAGACATGATTGCCGTCGAAGAGGGAACCGAAATGAGAACGCGCAGCAAGTGAGCTGAGGAAGTGAACAAATCCTTGTGGCTAAGTGCCAAGGGCTAAAGGCTAAGAGCTAGTTCCCAAACCGCTTCGCGGTCAAAAGCACCACACCCAGCCCGAGAACAAAAGCGCCACCTTCCAGTTGCGTGGACCATACATGCAGCCGGTTGAATTCGATGCGGCGCGCGTCAGAAGGCGGGACATTGTCGATCACTCCCATATTGCTGCGCAACACCTGCATGCGTGGAATCAGCGAAAATTGTGAAACCGCCGTAAGCGCCAGCATGATTGCCAGCAAAACGTGCGTACCGGAAAAGATCTGCCAGCGAGCCAGCTTGATCCGGCTGTACAAAATGGAACACAAAAGAAACACGCACCCGGAAACCAGGCCCATGAAGTGCAGTTCGGTCAGAGCGGGGCTTACCACGTTCCCGGCCAGCTCATGCGTAGGCAAAACGGCAAA
>JBLMYN010000137.1:0-3037 GCA_050258305.1 Actinomycetota bacterium | reverse complement strand
CTGACCTTGGGCCCATAATGCCCCAGATCTTCCGAAATGGACGATCTCTGCAGCCAACAAGAACGGCACGGCGAATACCGCCTGCCAACTAATGAACGAAACCGGGTACTCACACAGACTCTTCCGTCCCCGGCTACAGGTTGTAACGTCCCTCCCCCACCCCAATCAGCGCAAAAACGGCGCTGCTTGCGGACCCCGGCTTCGGGACTGGGTTTAGTGACAGCCGCGGCTTTGGACGATGCTCACGGGTGAGCATCGCGCAGCAGCAACTACATCTGCGTGTATCCGCGCAAATCTGCGGCTAGATGGTTTTGCCTTTGGTTAAGGGTTTAACTCATTCGGTGGCTGCGAGAACCGCTCGCGGTCGCGTTCTTCAACGCGGCGCATGGACCCCAGCAGATGGTAATTCGCGCCGGCCCTGAGCTGCAGCCAACGTCGCAGACGCAAGCAAGGCAGCGACGGTGAAATTGAGTCGTGCCGTGTTTCAGTACTTTGTGCCAGAGCTCCAGTCGCGGCAGCGACGGCATGTTGTAGCCCACCTCGTGAGAGGTGGGGAAATGTGTGGAGTTAAGATACAAGCCCCGGGAGGGGCGACACAAATCAGTCGAATACGAACCTGGGATCGAAATCGATTCCGTGTTTCTTCAACAGTGCCAAATACTCATCTTCAAACGTCATCTTGGTGATCCTTCTGATGGGAGATTCGATTCGCTCACGCCAAAAGCTCCATAGCCGTCCTGCCATGCGAATCGCTTCTGATGTTCATTCATCCATTTTGAAGAATTTGTCTTGATGACTCGCATTGCATCGGCGAGACTGCGGCTTGGAAGATGAAAACGGAGATGCAGGTGGTCTGGCATGCCGCCAACCGCAACCGGAATGAGATCGATGTTTTGGCATATGCCCGTGACATATTTCCAGAGGCGCGGCTGAAAATCTTCTGCGATCAACTTCTGCCGCTCCCTGGTGCTGAATACCGCATGCAAATGGTTCTTGGTGAAGGTATCGCCCCTGCCGGGGCTTGCTTGCTTCTCACTCGTTTTCCCACCTCTCACGAGGTGGGCTACAACATACCGTCGCTACCGCGACTGGCACATTGGAGAGCCTCCGCCACCATTCTTGGCGTTCATTCGCGGCGGACGTTGCTTTCTTCTGGGTTCCTCTGATCCGCGCTCATCCGCCTCAATCCGCGGTAAGCTTTTGCTCTTCTTCGTTCCTCTGTTTCTCCGTGGTGGATTCGCTGCTTAAGAGATGGAAACGACGGAGAGGATGGCGGCAACCTAATCAAACTCAAAGATGATGAACGTAGCCGGAGAGGTTCCGATGTTCGTCGTCGCGTGAGTGGATCCGCGAGGTATCCAGCGAATCTCCCCCGCTTTCATCTCCAGCACGGACGCGGGCTGCCCGGCGACGCTCTCGCGCAGTTTCAAATCTGTTACCGCAATCAGCAGCCGGTCATAGTTTTCCGTGTGGCTCTCAGTACGGCCTTGCGCCGCAATCGTCATTGCGTATGCCCGAGCCATGGGAGCCTCGAATATCGGACCGAGTGCGGCATCGTGGTAACCGAATCCGCCCATGGGTGTGGTGAATCCCCCGGTGGACTTCACCGGTTCAATGATCAGGATGTCGGCAGCCTCTGAGGACTTGTTGCGCTCTGCCAGAACGAATCCGCCTTTTGAAGTGTGCAACTCACCGGCTTCCATATGCGTGACCACCGGCTGTCGCCCTCGAACCTCATTACTGAGGGCAACGGGACGAAGGCTCATGAAGGCATAGAAGCCATTGTGACGATGTGCGAGCGTCGCCTCCTCGGGTTGGAGCTTGAGGCGAAACACGCGGACCTCCGCATTTTGTAGAACCAGCGTGTGGTGCGGCTCGGCGGCTATCTCAACAGGTTCTGGCCCCCGCGCCTGCCCCCAGACCGCTAGAGAGAGCAGTGCGGCTGCTGACAGTGAAATGGCTAGTCTCATTTTTGCCCGGACATTCTACTACGTTGGCTCCGCACGCTTAGCCGTTCGCACTTCTCCGTGTCTCTGTGTCTCCGTGCTAGGTTTTCTAGCCCTCAATCACGTAATCCACCACCACTTCCGGGGTCGCGACCGCGACCGTGCCGCAAAGCGGTCACCTGCCTTTGAATGACTCGACCAGTTGCTTTGCCTGCGCGTCATTGACCCCTGACATCCTGAAGCGCAGCGCGACGGAGTTAAACAGCGCGACATCCGGGCGCACCGGCCGGGAGCGGTCCATGGTCCCGCGGATGCTCACGTCGATGGCCTTGAGCGGAATTCCCGACGATTTCGCCAGCACCTGCATCAACTCCACCCCGCAGCAGGCCACGCCGGCCAGGTCGTCAGGAACCGAGGGTTCCCAAAGCGAGCTTGAAAATCCTTCTCCTGTTGTCGCTTCGCCGTTCGGCTCCGCTCCGGCCTACGGCGTGTGGAGTCGGTTCTTTTCTTCAGCTTACCCGGCACTTGCCCTTCGGCTCGCTGCCGCTCGCCTCGGGACCGTACCGGGCTAATATCTATCGCACCTGACGGCGCTCAGGCCTTTGCGTCGTAGTAGACCGTGGCGGCTCCCGGTTGCATCTTCGGAGAAGACACGAATGTCAACAAAGCATCCCGGGCTTATGGGATAGGAAATTCCTGCTGGCACTCAGACATACGCGGCCGCCCAAAACCCGGATGCCAGGAACAAATTGATGAGCACGATCAGCACAAGGCCCGCCCAGACGGCAATCTTGAACCGCAGCGACACTGCGTTCCTATTCGGTCTGCGGGCCAGCACGATGATGGCTGCAACTGTAAAGATCGGGGCAATGAAGGACCAGAGAAACATGGCGTCCATACGTGTGTAGCCGGAAAACGGAAGCTGACGATCAAGAGGGAAGGCAAAGAAGAATGTGATGAAGCACAAAATTGTCGGACTGCACAACCACAGCACGGGCCTCAAGTAGGCCCAGCTACTGTTTGCGGTCGTACGTTCTACGTTTTCGCTCAAGTCAAGCTCCTCTGCAATAAGAATCCCACGGTTACTTGTG
>JBLMYN010000136.1:0-4767 GCA_050258305.1 Actinomycetota bacterium | reverse complement strand
AAAAATCCGGGGCAGGTGGCGTATCGTGCACATGAACCACTCCGCGCCGCCGGCTGCGCTGCGGGCGCAGGCGGCTCACTAACCGTTGCGCGCACAATGACTATGACGTCCAAAAAGCTGAAACGGACAATTCGCTTCTACCCTCCCTACCTCGGCGCGGGAGTGCGCGTGACGCACGTCTCTGACGATTTCCGCACCGTGAAGGTGGAGATGCCGCTGCGCTTCTATAACAAGAACTACGTCGGGACGCACTTTGGCGGGTCTCTCTACTCCATGTGCGACCCGTTTTACATGGTCATGCTGATCAATATCCTCGGTCCGGACTACATCGTCTGGGATAAATCGGCCACCATCCGTTTCAAGAAGCCGGGGAAGGGCCTGGTGAAGGCCACGTTCCATATTTCTGAGGCAAGAATTGCGGAAATTCGCGCCGCTGCGGACGCTCAGGGGAAAGTGGAGCCGCAGTTTCAGGTGGTGGTAACCGATAGCGAGGACAACGTGGTCGCGGAGGTAGATAAACTCCTCTACGTGCGCAGGAAGAACAGTTTGACGTAGGGACGCGGCATGCCGCGTCTCTACCGCGCCGGTTGGCTCAGCCTCTCCTCGGCGAGATGGTCCGCAGCTTGATATGTGGGAATCTGCTGGTTCCCGGCGATTTCAAATATCCGCGAGAGCGTCTCGTAGATCGCGTCAATCTTCGCATTCGTCCTTGCTTCATCCCAGCCCAGCATCTCGCGGCAACAGCCGTTGATCACTCCTCCCGCGTTGGCCGCATAGTCCGGCGCATAGAGGATCCCACGACGCTCGACCTCATTGCCGTGCCGGGGCTCCAGCAACTGGTTGTTTGCCCCACCGGCAATCACCTCAGAGTGGAAGGCTGGAATCGTCTCGTCATTGATAATCCCGCCCAGAGCGCAGGGCGCCAGCACATCAGCTTTTGTCGAAAGAATCTTGTCCACGGCAACCACGGCTGCCTCAAACTCGCGCACCACCCGATCCACCTTCGTCTGGTCCACGTCCGCAACAATCAGCTTTGCTCCCGCGCGCGCCAGTTCGCCTGCCAGATAGTAACCAACGTGCCCGCATCCCTGAATGGCCACAGTCCTGCCGCTCAAGCCGTCACTGCCCCAGCGGTGCTTTGCCGCCGCCTGGATCGCGCGAAGGACGCCGCGCGCCGTCTTCGGTGAAGGGTCCCCCGAGCGCCCTTGCAATCCGGCCACATGCTTCGTCTCCTTCAGCACCCACTCCATATCGGCCGGGCTTGTGCCCACGTCTTCCGCGGTAATGTACTTGCCGCCGGCGGATTCCACCAGGCGCCCATGCGCGCGAAACATTTTCTCGCGATCAAACTCCGAGCGCGGCCGGAGGATGATGGACTTGCCTCCCCCGCTCGGCAGGCCGGCCAAGGCGTTCTTGTAGGTCATACCGCGGGACAGGCGAAGCCCGTCAGTGATTGCCTCGTCCTCGCTCTGATAGCTCCAGAGCCGGGTTCCGCCAATGGCCGGGCCCAGAGCCGTGTTGTGGATGAAGATGATGCCGTGATATCCAGCGGCTTCATCCACACCGCTGATCACACTCTCATATCCGGGCACACTCAGATGCCGTATTTGCATGGGACTTCCTCTCGGCTTGAGGCAGGATGGAGTACCTCTGAATGTAGCAGATCAGTCGCTTCGAGAAAAAGCTGTCATTTACAATGCTCTGCTTATGGCCAATTCATACTTCCGCGACGCCTGCCGGCTCTGCCTGCTTTCTTTCCTTTGTCTCCTGTCCCTGTCTGCGATGGCGCAGCAACTCGATCCGCAGCTTTATAGCGGCCTGCGCTGGCGGATGATCGGTCCTTTCCGCGGCGGCCGCAGCATTGCCGTGAGCGGTGTTGAAAGCCAGCCTAACGTTTTTTATTTCGGTTCGGTAGGCGGCGGCGTGTGGAAGACCAGCAACGCCGGCGAAACCTGGGAGCCAATCTTTGACGGCCAGCCGATCGCTTCCATCGGCGCACTGGCTGTCGTGCAGTCGGATCCGAATATCATCTACGTAGGAACCGGCGAAGCTGATTTCCGCTCCGATCTCACCTACGGTGATGGTGTTTATAAATCCACCGATGCGGGCAAAACCTGGAAGAACATCGGCCTGCGCGACTCGCGCCATATTTCCCGGATCGTGATTGATCCCAGTAATCCGCAGATTGTTCTGGTGGCTGCCATGGGCAGCGCTTATGGCCCGGGCCCGGAACGCGGTGTCTTTCGCTCCACGGATGGCGGCGCGACGTGGAACAAAGTTCTCTACAAGGACGAGAACACCGGCGCCATCGATCTCACCATTGACCCCGATAATCCCCAGACTTTCTATGCCGCGCTGCTGCACGACCAGCGCCCGCCCTGGAGCACCTACCCCCCAACCACCACGGGCGGAACCATTTACAAATCCACCGACGGCGGCGCGACATGGAAGCCGGTCACCGGCGGCGGGCTGCCCACGGGCGATCTTGGACGTATCGGCCTGGCGGTTGCCCGCGGAACACAGGGCAAACGCGTTTACGCACTGATCGATTCACCGGGCAAAGACCGGGGACTTTACCGGTCCGATGATTCTGGTGCGACTTGGAAGCGCGTGGATTCTGATCTGCGCATCTCCGGCCGCGGCTGGTATTTCGGCGAGATTGACGTCAATCCGAAAGACCCGGATACGATCTATTCTTCGAACGTTTCCATTTATCGCTCAACCGATGGAGGCAAGACCTTTACTGCCATCAAAGGCGCTCCCGGCGGCGATGACTATCACACGCTCTGGATCAATCCCACCAACCCGCGGATCATGATGTTCGGAAGCGATCAGGGAGTCGGCGTCTCGCTGGACGGCGGCAATACATGGAGCAGTTGGTACAACCAGCCGACCGCCCAGATGTATCACGTATCGGTAGACAATCAGTTCCCGTATCACGTTTATGGCTCGCAGCAGGACTCTGGCAGCGTCGATACAACCAGCCGGAGCAATGACGGGTCGATCACTTTCCGTGACTGGCATTCGGCGGGCGCCGGAGAGAGCGGGTACATTGCTCCCGATCCGAAAGATCCCGACATCCTCTATGGAGGAGGCACGTACGGGGAGCTGTCCCGCTACAACAAGCGCATCGGGGAGGCGCAGGCCATCTCGCCGGAAGCCGTGCGCAATTTCGGCGCTGATCCCGCGAAGTCAGAATTTCGCTTTACCTGGACATCTCCGCTCGTGTTCTCGCCCCAGGACTCACACACACTCTACTTCGGCTCACAGTCGGTCCTGAAATCCACCGATCAGGGCAGCACCTGGCAGAAGATCAGCCCTGACCTGACCGGCACTGACCCGAACGCCCCGGCACAAGGCGCTCTCAGTCCTGAGAACGCCATGCAGCGCGGCCACGGCGTGGTATACACCATCGCGCCTTCCCCGGTCGCCGCGGGCGAGATCTGGGCAGGCAGCGACACAGGCCTGATTCATCTCACGCGCAACGGCGGCAAAACCTGGAGCAATGTCACTCCTGCTGGCCTGCCCGTATGGAGCAAGATCAGCCTGATTGAGGCTGGGCATTTTGCGGCAGGGACCGCGTATGCAGCGGTGGATCGCCACCGGATGAATGACTTGAGTCCGTGGATCTACCGCACGCACGATTTCGGCAAAACCTGGACGCGCATCAACTCGGGCATTCCGCACGGCGCCTTCGTACGCGCGATCCGTGAAGACCCGATGCGCCAGGGGCTGCTCTTTGCTGGAACGGAGCTGGGCGTGTTCTTTTCTGCTGATGATGGAGACCACTGGCAAATCCTGCAACTTAACCTGCCTGTATCCCCGGTGCGCGACCTGGCAATCAAGAACGCCGATCTGGTGATTGCTACGCACGGGCGTTCGTTCTGGATTCTCGATGACATTTCGCCGCTGCGTGAACTCAATTCCGCAATTGCCGCTGCGCCTGCTCATCTGTTCAAGCCGGAAACGGCAATGCGTATCCGCCCAAGCACCAACCATGACACGCCGCTGCCGCCTGAAGTGCCTGCGGGGGAAAATCCACCACCAGGTGCGATCCTCTACTATTACTTGAAATCACCCGCACAATCGGAAGTAAAGATTGAGATTCTGGATGCACACGGCCATATGGTGCACGCTTACTCGAGCAATGAAAAGCCGTGGACGCCGCCATTTCCGCCTCCGTTTCCGGATTACTGGTTCCAGCCTCCTCAGCAGGTCTCGACACAGGCCGGAATGCATCGCTTCATCTGGGATCTGCGCTACATGCAACCGACTTTTGCGTCGCCGCTGGCCCGAGGCGTCCAGTACAGCATGGCGACGGTCGCAGGCCGGAACGTGGCTCACGAACCGGAGGGCCCGTATGCTCTTCCCGGCAACTATCAGGTTCGCCTCACGGTGAACGGCAAGAGCTACACGCAACCACTGAAGCTGGTGATGGATCCGCGTGTGCAAGCGTCTTCGGCTGATCTCGAAAAGCAGTTTGCCCTGGAAATGCGCATCTCAAACACCTTGGCGCAGGTTGACCAGGCTCTGGCAGAGATTACTCAACTGTACAAATCCAATCCTCCGGAAGATAAGTTGAAGCAATTGGCTGAAGTTCAGCCGCAAATTGCAGCGACGCCGGCAACTCCAGCGCCAGCAAAAGGTCCGACGCTCGGGTCTATTGCGGGCAATCTGGGCCAACTGATGGTCGCGATTGGCAGCGTTGACGCTGCTCCTACCATTACCCAGACCCGCGCCGCAGAGCAAAACCTGCAACAGGCGAAT
>JBLMYN010000135.1:0-19610 GCA_050258305.1 Actinomycetota bacterium | reverse complement strand
GTGACCGTTGTCTCGAACATTGCCAAGGCTGTGCCTCTGATCGGCGACAAGATCAGGTTCCTGATGCTCGGCGGGCATGAGGTCAACGCCAACGCGCTGCTGCGCTTTTACGTTCTGCACTGCGTCATTCTGCCCCTGGCAGCCATACTGCTGGTGGCCGTGCATTTCTGGCGTATTCGCAAAGATGGCGGATTGTACGTTCCGGAGAAAAAACAGTGACACAAGGCACGAAAACGCAAGCTGCAACCGAACCCGCAAAGCCGGTGGAGAAGGCCGCAAAGCTCGAGGCGGAAGTTCAGTCAGACGTGCGCAGGAACCCGCGGCGCATCGCCTTTATTCTGCGCCGCACCTCCCCGCAGGTGAGGGCGCAGGAAGATGGCCGGGTGATGACCTATCCCGGCGCGCTGGCGAGGTTTGTGATCGCGCTGGAGGTTGCCTTCCTGCTGCTGGTCTGGGTTTCACTGATCGCCAATGCGCCGCTTGAGGGCATTGCCGATCCCATGCACACTCCCAATCCTGCCAAGGCCCCGTGGTACTTCCTGGGATTGCAGGAACTGCTGCACTACTTTCCTCCGGTCGTGGCAGGAGTGCTGATTCCGGGAATCGTGGTTGCGGCGCTGGTGGTGATTCCTTATTTCAACATCAACATTGAGGGCCGCAGCATCTGGGCCGACCGCGGCCGCCGTCCTGTTGTCATCGGATCTGTGATCGCCTTCATGGTGATGATTGCGGCGCTCTTTGCCAGCCGGCAACTTGGAGAAGCCGCAACAGCGATCGGCTTTTTGAATCGCACGCTGGATCTGGTGGTGCCGATTGTGCCCACGCTGATTGTCGGCAGCGCGTTGCTGCTGTCTTCGCGGTTCTCAGACCAGTCACCCAGGCCTTTGCAGCGATGGCTGGCTGCGCGCCCAATCTCGTTCTGGATCATGACCTGGTTCCTGGTGGAGTTGATTGTGCTGACTGCGGTGGGAACCTTCTTCCGCGGGCCGGGATGGACCTGGGTATGGCCGAAAAACAGTTAGTGAACAGATGGAGATGCTCCTGTGAATGATGAAGAGAAACCCGGTCCGCTGCGCAGCCGCCCGTCGCTGCGAGAGGTGGCTGTCTTCGGAGCCGTGAGCCTGGCTCTGCTGGTTTCGCTGGCCATTGCGCCGAGCAAGGATTACTTCAGCGACTGGCGGCATTATCAGAAGCAGTATCTGGCCGTGGCGAGCCAGCGCCAGCGCGGAACCTTGGTGAAAAGTTTCCATACCGGCATACGCCAGACCTGGATTCCCAACCTGGACGTGGTGGACCGCTGCGAAAGCTGCCACGTGAACCTCAATGGCGCTCTGCTGGGTGCGAACCCGGAGCCCTTCACGAAGCATCCCCCGATTCCGCATCACCTGGACGAGTTTGGGTGTGTGATCTGCCATCGCGGACAGGGACGTGCAACCTCGGTGAAGGAAGCGCACTACACCACGGAAGCATGGGAACAGCCGCTGTTGCCGGCGCGATATATCGAATCCGGATGTGGCCAGTGCCATCTCGGGCCAATGGAAGGCACTCCGAGGCTCAATGAAGGGCGCAAGTTGCTGGCGAGGGAGGGCTGCCTCCACTGCCATAACGTAGCGCAACCGGACGGCACCGTGCTGAAGCCCACGGATGATCCACCGTCGCTTGCGCACATTGCGGAAAAGACGAGCCGGGAATGGATCTACGCCTGGATCAGGAACCCGCAGGCCTATGCGGCTTCGGCAACCATGCCCAACTTCGGACTCAGCGACGAAGACGCCGCCGACATTTCGGCCTTCCTGATAGCGCAAAGCAAGCCTTTGCCGGCGTTGCAGGCTCCCCTTAAGCCGGTGCCGGCATCGTTCAAAACCGATCCGGTGCAGGCTGCAACACTTTACGGCGCGTCTTTTTGCTCGTCGTGTCATGCGGAGGAGAACGCAGCCGGCAATCTGGTGGGTGGTGATGTGGGACCGGAACTGACGAGGATTGGCAGCAAAGTCAAACCGGAGTGGCTCCGGTACTGGCTCAACAATCCGCGGGACTACGACCCCGAGACGGCGATGCCTCATTATCGCTTCGACGAAAAGCAGATTGCTCTGCTCTCGAGCTTCCTGCTGAGCAAGAAGGATGATGATTTTCTCGCCAACATTCATTTGCCCGCGGCGGATGCTGACAGCATTGCCCGCGGCAAGAAGCTGGTGACGGAGAGCGGATGCGCGGCCTGCCACCAAATCAACGGCGTTCCAACGCCGCAAAATTTCGCTCCCGACCTGAGTCGCGTGGGCAGCAGGGCATTGGCCCAGGTGGTGTTTGCTCCGGGGATGAAGCATGACCTTCCGCATTACATCGCCGGCAAAATTCATGATCCGCGTTCTTTCGGGCCGGGGCTCAAGATGCCGAAGTTCACGTTGAGTGACTCGCAGATTGATGCGCTCACCACCGCGTTGCTGGCGCAGACCGACCGCGCGGCGGATTTTCCCAAAGACCTGATTCTGGCGGCAAAACATCCGACTGACTACCAGCCGGGCGGCGATGCCGGCCGTCTCATGCGCGACCTCAGATGCCTGACGTGCCATTCCATCAACGGGAACGGCGGAGACATGGCGCCCGATCTCTCGCGAGAGGGCAGTGCTGTGCAACGCCCGTGGCTGCAGCAGTTCCTCAAAAACCCGAATACTCTGCGTCCGGCGCTCATCCGCCGCATGCCCAGATTCAATCTGAGCGAGGGCGAGATCAACACGATCTCGGATTACATCCTCGCTGCGTACCAGGCTCCGGGGATGGATTCGCACACTCTCGATCTGAGCGCGCTGAATACCGCCGCTGCGGCGCGAGGCAAGCAGTTGTTTTACTCGAAATATGGCTGCAATTCCTGCCATATCGCCGATTACAAGACTGACAAGGGCTATGTGGGGCCGGCGCTGGCGTCGGTAGGCAACCGCCTGACGCCGGTCTGGATGTACGAATGGTTGAAAGACCCCGACGCGCTTCGTCCGGGAACGATCATGCCCAACTTCGATCTCAAGGACAACGAAGCTCGAGATCTGACAGCATTTCTCACGACACTGAAAGCAAAGCAGGGAGGTGGCAGATGAAGCTCCTCCGCCTCAGCATTTTGCTCATGGCCGCTCTGGCAGCCGGCTGCAAACACTCCGGCACGCAGGCGCTCAAGCCGGCAGCCTACGGCGTTCAGATCGTGGAGTCCAGCGGTGGAAAGCAGGTGGCGCCGGTTGGCTCGACGCTGCCGCAACCGGTCATCCTGCAGGTAAACGACTCTGACGGAAATCCCGTGACCGGCGCCCTGGTTTCACTCCGCGGAGACGGCCTGAAGTTTACTCCCGCGCAAGCTCTCACCGATTCCAGCGGCCAGGTGACAGTTGCCGTGCAACTGGGCTTCAATCCCGGCGATTATCGCCTGATTGCGGAAACGCCCAAGGCGGGTGGCGGTAGCGCCAGCATGGAACTGCGTGAAATTGCGCTCGGCTATGAGGAATCTGTCGGCCGGGATGTGGACAGGCAGTACTGCATCCGCTGTCATAACTCTGAGTCGACGCCTGAACGCGTATCCAACATGGATAACCTGTCACCAACTCCTCACGAGTTCACTGACGGCGGTACGCTGAACCGGATTTCAGATGCCGATCTGACCAACATCATCACGCACGGCGGACCGGCGCTGGGCAAATCTCCACAGATGCCTGCCTACGCTGCCACGCTGAAGCCGGAGCAGGTTCGCTCCGTAGTCGCCTATATCCGCGCCGTCGCAGATCCGCCATACCAGGAGGCAGGAGTGAAATATGGAAAGTAGAGCATGGGCCCGTTGCGTTGTTGCAGTTTTTGCGCTGAGCTTCTCGTGCGGCGCGCAGGTGCTGCCGCTGGGCAAGGTCACTGATCCGAATGCGCGTCTGCTGCAGCGCAAGTATATTGCACAGTTGCGGCAGCTCTCCGCGGATACCTCCACCCTGCATTTTGCCTATCCGTTTTACTTTACTGAGGCCCTGGATGTTGATGAAGCGCACCAGAAGCACTTGCCGCAGGGGTCCATTCGCATTGATAGATTCAATGGGCAGAATGTGCTGGCGATCAGCGGCGATTATTACATTTCCTATTCCGCCAGATTGATGACTGCCAACCAGAGGGCGCGCAAAACATATCAGGACATCATTCTGCCGCTGTTGAAGCTCGCCGTCGCGCGGGTGGGCCACGATGTTCCCGTGGACGGCTATGCGTTTGAGATTGCTCACCACGTCCGCAAGCAGGTGCTCAAGGTGGATACCGAAGGGCCGGAAAACGTGATGATGATGTTCCCGCGCGGGGTGGCGGAGCGGCTTGTGCGCAGCAAAGATATCGAAAGCCAGCAGGCGGCGCTCCTCGAAAGCGAAGTGTATCTGAACGGGGAACCGCTCACCCTGTGGCTGACCAGCGACGATGCGCCCGGAGATGTGAAGGACCACTATCTGGCACGGCTCGGCAAGGGAGACTCCGCGCACAACACTATGGCGCAGGAGGCCACTCCGCCTCCGCAGCCAGGAACCCTTGTCAGTCCTGACTTGATCCCACAATCCGAGTTGCTCAACAAAATTCGCGCGAGAGAGAATGCGCCGCGGGACACTTCGCCGCCGCAGATGCAGAAGCTGCAGACAACGTATTCCGCCACGCTGCAACAACTCATCACGGATCTCACGCCGCAGGCGCATTTTGTCACCTACGCCCCACCGTCGTTTATCGCGTTTCATGACGGCGCCTATCTCCAGCTCAGCATGAAGACCGATCTTGAACAGCCGGCGGGTCAGTCACAGTATCGGATTGCCGCCCTGGCGTTCGATTCTCATATTGCCCACATTCTTCGCGCCACATCCAAGTACTTCCATGACCCCGAGTTCGACGGCATCGATTTCAGCACCACGGTGCGCCAGCCGGGTTCAGACGGCGCCGAGTCAGTGGAATTTGTGGTGCCGTTTGCGGTGCTGGGCTGTTATGCAAAATATGACTGCACCGGCCAGGAGTTGATTAACCGGAGCATCGTGCTTATCAACGGCGAGCGTGTCTCACTCGACCTGCAACGGGCGGAAGCGCCGCTGGTTTCAGACCAGCGCTGAGACACGGGTAGAGATGAGCGGGCCACAGTCCCTGCGGAGCAGCGCTGTGGCCCGAATCCATTGATGCGCCGTTTCGGGACCAGGCCGGTCAACGCGCCTTTCTACGGAGATCATCGTAGTTCGTTGCTGGCACGCCGCGTTTTCCTGCGGTTTCGTTGCCTGGTGCTGCCTCAGCCGCTTACAATATGTTGCACGCAAGATTTCCAGGTTTCTGCGTTCATCTACGGCGAGAGCGGAGAGGTAATGACCCCAACCCGAAAGAGCCTTCGGCTGGCACTGCTGGCAGCCTTTGTCATGGTGCTTGCCACCGGCTGCAATGATACTTTGCGCCAGTTCATTACGCCCGTCCCCGGGCCCGCGGGCGATCCGGGAACGCTTTCTCACGCTATTGTACTTTCCACCAATCCGGCGGTTCCGACGGACGGCACTGTGGCCGTCGGAAGCGATCTGCACATCGATGTTTCCGGTGATACGGTGGCCGGTGTCGTCCCCGTAGGACCCAATCCTGTTTTTCTGGGCAAGACTACGAATCGCGTGTTCGTTTTGAATGGTGACGGCACAGTATCGTCTTATATCGCGTTGCTGCCGCAGACTTCGTCGCCTGTCACCGTCACCCTGCCCACAGGAACAGTGGCGCAGGGCGGCGGATTCAGTAACTCCGGAAATTTCTACGTGGCCGACGCCGGCGGCGACGTGAACATGATTGCCGGTTCCATCACTGCGGTAACCCAGACGCTTACCGCGGGAACGAACCCGGTGATGGTGGCAGGAAACAACGCCAATAATAAGATCTACGTCCTTAATAACGGCAGCGATGACGTGACTGTCATCTCCACAGTCGATAATTTCGTTTTCCCAACGACGATTTCCACTGAAGACACAGTCAATCACAACTTGCAGAGCGCACATCCGATTTGGGGAGTGATGGCCCCGGACGGGGTTCACGTTTTCATCGTAAACCAGGGTGACGGCACCCACACCGGCTGGGTCAGCGTAATCGATACGCTGCTCGACGTCGTGATTGCCAATGTTGAGGTTGGCGTCTCTCCGAACTACGCCGTTTTTGAGCCAACCAACCAGCGGCTGTATGTCTCGAATACCGGCAGCCCATTCATCAGCGTGATCAAAGCGAACGGCATCGATCTGGCAAATCGCATTGTGCCCACCAAGATAGCGGATGTACCCATACCCGCGCCGGCAACTTCTGTGGCTGCGCTGGACGACGGCTCCCGCGCCTACGCAGCTATTGGGGGATGCCCTGCGGGGACCAACCATACCAACATCATTGCCAACCTTCCCACTTGTTCAGGGAATCAAGTTGCGGTCATTGACGTGCAGGCTCTTGCCCTTAAAAGGATCATCACCGTCGGCGCGGGGGCAGTCTCTATCGATGCGGCAGCGAATTCCTCGCGTGTATATGTCGTCGGCGCCAACATCAAGGATCCAGCGAGCGGCGCGCCTGCAGCGAACGTCTCTATCATTAACACGGCCGATGACTCAGTACTTGGCACCGTCCCAATTCCGCAGCAGAGTCTCGGCTGCCAGAATCCAAAGACGTGTCCCCAGAATGCCACGCAGATACCGTTCATGGTTCGGGTGTTCCCGTAGACACGAATGCCGGGCCGGTTGCTGCCGGGCTGATGTATTCGTCTGATCCGCTCGAAAAAGGGATCGCGGGAAGGCAATCTCTCCCTGCTAGAGTAGGGTGCGCATGAACGAGTCAACATTCACCTTCACCGCTGCCGATGGCACAGAGGTTTTTGTCTATCGCTGGTTGCCGGCAGGGCCGTGTACTGCGGTGATCCAGATCATTCACGGCCTGGCGGAACATGCAGGCCGCTACAGGCGCCTTGCTGAAACTCTCACCGCAGCCGGCTACGGGGTTTATGCGTCCGACCTGCGTGGTCATGGGCGGACGGTACGCGGCGCCGAAGATCTCGGCTTCTTTGCGGAGCACGACGGATGGCGCAAATGCCTGAATGATCTCCGGGAAGTAAGCCAAATCATCGCTGCCGAGAATCCGGGCACGCCGCTTCTTCTCCTGGGGCATTCCATGGGAGCTACATTTGCCCGCCAGTTCATGGCGGAACACGGCGATGCCCTGGCCGGAGTCGTGCTGTCCGGCTGCGGCGGCCAGCCCACAGCGCTTGCGCTGGCCGGTCGCCTGGTCGCGCGAATAGAAAAACTTCGATTGGGCGCGCGGGGAAGAAGCGCACTCATTCAGTCGCTGACTTTTGACAGCTTCAATAAGCCCTTTGAACCCGCGCGAACCAGGTTTGACTGGCTTTCCCGCGATCCGGCTGAGGTGGACAAATATGCTGCCGGTCCGCTTTGCGGCTTCAACGCCAGCGTGCAACTGTGGATTGACATGCTGGACGCGTTGCCCGGTATCGCGAAATCCTGCATCGGCGTCCCGAAAACATTGCCGATCTACGTAATCTCGGGCAGCCGCGATCCTGTGAGCGCCGGCACAAAAATGCTGCAACCAATGCTGGCGCAGTATCGCGCCGCGGGGTTGCAGGTTGAGCACAAGTTTTATCCTGAGGCACGGCATGAGGTGCTGAACGAAATCAACAGGGAAGAGGTGACGACGGACTTGTTGAAATGGATTGGCCGGGTCATAAGAGCGGATTCAACTGGGCAGTAAATCGTCCGAGAGCTGCGAGGCCGGGTTGCGCGCCGAGCAGCGCGCTCAAGGAGCATAAAAATGCTGAAGGGAGACGAAACCCGAAAGCGGTTTGCCGCGAAGCGGACAGGAGTGGCTGAATGAAGCTGCGAGGCCGGGTTGCGCGCCGAGCAGCGCGGCTCAGGAGCATAAAAGAAGATTAACGGGAAGAGAATCTGAAGCGGTGTGGAGCGCAAGCGACAAAAATAGAAGAAGCTGTGACATTGGTTATGCTCTAGCCGCCGGCTCCTGCGAGGGAGTCAACAGCGTGGACGCATGTACCGTCACAGCCTCTGAT
This sequence comes from Actinomycetota bacterium, assembly GCA_050258305.1. Taxonomy (GTDB): domain Bacteria; phylum Acidobacteriota; class Terriglobia; order Terriglobales; family Acidobacteriaceae; genus Angelobacter. Next base: position 11,554 of record JBLMYN010000135.1, on the reverse strand, counting down.
GTAACTACCGCTTTCGCAGCCTTCGACCCCAACCCACCTCTCGCAAAGTTTGTCGGTTTTTTCGGGTCGAAGCGTTCGGTAAATCACTTTACCGGAACAATCACCCAGCCTACTTCGGGTTGGCGACGATTTATTGAAGCCAATCCTTTCGACCGTCGACGCAAACCTGACATTGGTTATGCTCCAGCCGCCAGCTCCTGCGAGAGAGTTGACAGTGTGGATGCATGTACCGTCTCAGCCTGCTATGTGATTCCTGCTTTCGCAGTCCCCGGCCCCGGCCTGCTCCTCGCAGAGCCCGCCGGTTTTTTCGGGTCGGAGCGTCTGGTGAATCGCTTCACCGTCCGATCACTCAGCCTATTCGGAACAGTTGCTGTTTATTTCAACCGCCCTTTCGACTGTCGACGCGAGTGATCCTAAATCAGAAACAGGGATTGTCAACACCCATGCGTTGTGCAAACAACGAAATATTTTCATCTGCTTACAGATGCTTCAAGCCCGCATAAATGGCGGGTGCGCCGCCATGTGCCAGCATTGCTTCCCAGATATCCACAACAGCTTCCACAACTCAAGAGTTCAAAGCACCGCGTGTACTCACGTGCGACGAACCAAATTCAACTCTTGACGGCCAAGTCGGCTTGCCTCATTGTGTGTCTTAGGAATGAATTTTCGGGAGCGGGGTTTCACAGAAACTTGCGAGAAGCTTCACCTGGGAAAATTCCTGTCCCAACCCATGATTCAGAGTCGCAGCCAGAACAGGCGAGTGGAATGTCAGTTTTAACGGCATACGTTGATGGCGGTTCGCACGGCAGCCCGGGGCCTTCCGGGATCGGCGTGGTGATTGAGAAGCCCGACGGGGAACTGGTCCGTATTGCCAAGTGGATCGGGCACCAGGACAACAACGTGGCTGAATATGCCGCGCTGCTTGAAGCTCTGCGCTGTGCCCTGGAAATGAAAGCGACGGCGCTGCACGTGTTCACTGACTCCCAGATTGTGGTCAAGCAGATGACCGGCGAGTACGCGTGCAACAGCCCGCGCCTCTATTCCCTGAACTGGACCTGCCGCAAGCTCGCCCGCTCGCTTGATTTTGCCATCGCGCACATTCCGCGCCACAGAAATCAGGAAGCCAACCGGCTGGCCAACGCCGCCGCCCGTGGTTCGCAAGCCCAGGCACAATAGAGGCAGGCGCGCAGGGGCTTTGTTTTCAGTTCCCGTCACTATTCCACCAGATTCTGAGCTCTGCATTTTCATTTTTCCTTTTGCGGTTTTGCCTGAATCCGTGGAAAATAGGGGGACTTAATCCATGCATAAATCTAAAAGTTTTGTCCTCCTCGCTATCCTGTCGTATTCGTCTCTGTTTCTGGCGGCCGCATCCGTGGCTCTCTGCCAGTCTTCTGTCAGCGATCCTGGCGCAAAGCGCATGTGCGCCGCGGTAAAAGACGTCCAGCTCCCGGCCAAGGACCAGCCGACAGCCGATGACAAGCAGTCACTCCAGAACTGCTCTTCGGAGGACCTTTATTACGGCTTCGACAAGCCGCCGGATTTTGTGAAGGCGCGAAAATGCGCCTACCTGGAGATGGAGCAGGGAAAAGACGACCTTGATCTCGCCGGCCGGGCGATTCTCACGATGGTGTACGCGAACGGCAACGGCGCCGAGCGCAACCTGGATGTTGCCATTAAGTTTGCCTGTGAGATGAAGGGCGGGCCGGGCGACGTGGCCGGCAGCATCTACGAACTGGAGCGCCTGAAAAAATATCCACCCACCGCCAGATTCAGCGTTTGCGACCACAGCTCCGCCCGGCATCTTTATAAGAGCTGCGCCATTATGGGCGACAGGTTTGACAGGATCGAGCGCGATAAGAAAATCGACGCGTTCAGCAGTTCGCTGACAAAGAAGCAACAGAAAGTTTTCAGCCGGCTGCGCGAAGCGGCGGAGGCATTTTTCAAGTCCAGGGCAAGCAGTGAAATCGACCTGGGCCCCACGTTTGAAGTCCAGGAGGTCGCGCTCCTGGAAAACGAGTTCATCAACAAGCTGCAGCAGCTTAAGCAGGGCCAGTTTCCTTCTTTCAAGGAAGCTGACCTGCACAAAACGCAGGCTAGTGTCGACCAAGCCTACGCCGAGACGCAAAAGGACCCCAACCGCCGATGGGGGACTGCCACCGTGGAAGGGGTCCGTAAAACCCAGCAGCTCTGGCTTGCCTATCGCGACGCATGGTTGAAGTTCGGCAAGACTACCTACCCGAATGTCAGCGCCAACGCCTGGCGCACCTGGATTGCTGAGGACCGGCTGGTCGAGCTGCAAAAACTGCTGCTGTGAGCCGGTAGCCGCCACTTGTTCGGTGGCTCCTGATCCGACCCACGCTGATCGGTGTCCATCGCCCTTTTGTCAGGTCGTTATTCGAAGATCAGGATGGCCGCGGCAATCACCGTGATCCACTTCCCGCGTTTGTCCCCGACGGCGCTCTGGGTGATGTTGGTCGTGCGCACGATCTTGTTGGAGATGCGGTAAATCTCCTTCTTCTCGTCCCATGATTTATCGGGATCGAAGTCCACGTCGAGCGTGGTAGCCAGCATTTCCGCCGCGAGTTCCTCGGCGTATTCTCCGGCTACGTCATCAGTTTCGCCGAAAGAGTGATGCTCGCTCAGGTAGCCATAAGTGGCGCGATCCGCGGGCATGGCCAGGCCAATGCTGGAGGCGATCAGGCGGTGGGGTTCGCGAACTGAGTTCTCCGCCACGACCGCGAAGGTCACCTCGCCGGGATAGAGGTACTTCACGCCCTCTTTGCGCGATATAAGCCTGCAGTGGGGCGGAAAAATGGAGGAAACGCGCACCAGGTTCTGCGCCGCGATACCGGCATCGCGCAGCGCGAGCTCAAATGATGTCAGGCGTTCTCTGTGCTTGCCAACTCCCTTGGTAAGAAAGATGCGCTTGGGCACCATGTTAAGCCCCAATGTAGTAGTCCTCCGAAAAAAATGGCGATTTGGCCGAATGAGAAAAAATAACATACGCGAGACGCGCACGCGGAGAATTTACGGGAAAATTTTCAGAGTGGTCGACAGGTGCCGCCTGTTGCGGAGACAAAAAGCGGAGGCAAGCGCCTGCACTGCTGCGCATTTGGTGCATTCGATCAAATCGGACGCGCCGTCCGCCGAACCGTGCCATCACGTGTTTCCGATATACAATCTGAAAGCCATGAAAACCATTCACCCCCGTGCCCTCTTTTGCGCCATTCTGTTTCTTTCCGCGGCAACGGCCGCTGTGCTGATTTCCCCGCTGCGGGCCGCAACATCTGACAAGCAGGCCGTCATGGCTCCGATCACGGCAATGTTTGACGCCATGGCGAAACACGATGCCGTGGCGCTCAAGAAGCCACTGCTGCCCGGCGGCGCCATGGTGCTGATGCGCGAGGGCAAGCCGCACCAGATGACCTTTGACGCTTTTGCCGAACTGGTGGCGCGGCCCGGGAAAGCTCGCATCGAGGAACGCATCCACCACCCGCTGGTGCGCATTGACAACGATCTGGCCGTGGTATGGGCGCCCTTTGAGTTCCTGGTGGATGGCAAAGTGGACCATTGCGGCACTGACCTGTTCAACCTCGTACGCACAGATGGCAAGTGGCTCATCGCCGGCGTCGCGGATACAGGACGCAAGGACTGTGGCGGGAAATGATTCGTAGGGTAGCGTCGCCGGTGGCCCCGGCTTCGCCGTTATGGCCAAAGCCGGGCAGGCGTTGAGGCATGGCTCGCTGCGTCTGGTTTCGTCAGCAGCCTGGCTGCAAAACTCTCCCATTTTGGTTCCCGTTTGCTGCTGTGGTGGAACGAGAGAAAGCCGCTTGGCCAGGATCAAGCATTATGCGTGAGCGGCCAGGGCACGATATTCATCATCCGCGCCGGGCGACAGCAAAACCCACAGTGTATAGATCCCCAGAGCCGTCCCCAGGGGAATGTGAATCAGTGCCAGGAAGCCAAGAACCACGGCGAGAATGCGCGCCCAGTGCTCGCGCTGCATAAGTCCCCAGCCGGCAGCGATCCCCAGCGCCGCTTTGACGATCAGGAAGACACCTACCGTTGTGAGCATCGGCTGAAGAAATAATGGGGCTCCGGTATGCCCGGCAGGGCCAAACAGAGCGTTGGCAATGATCACCAGGACAACGCCGCCGAGAACGCTGATGGCAGAATAGGCAATCCAGAAAATTCCCAGCAGTTGAAGGTTGCGCTGTAGCCGGCTTGTCTGTGCGGCAAGGGCGTAATCGCTCAGCGGACGAGAGCAGCCACTGCAAAAACTCTGACCCGGTCGAACCTCGGTACCGCAGTTTTGACAGAACATTGCATCCCCCATTCTGCAACTAACACGTTATACGGAAAGGCCGGGATAAAAGTTTCGCAAAATCTGGCATGCACAATATGCTCTGTTTTGTGTTTGTGCAAACCACAGTCGGAGCAGGAAAATCGCTCAGTTCAGGAGCCTGCCGGAGTAAAACTTCTTTCACCCTTTTTCGGCGCCGATCCGCTCGCGATATAGACCATCCCGCCGAAACATTCCTGCACAGAAACCTGGGAGAAATATTTCTGCATCGCCTCCCACGGATGCCGGCTGGCCAGGTCGAGCGTGACCGCGAATGGCCGCGTCAGGTAAGCCATCAGCGGCACCAGCCTGCGCATCCAGCCGGACGGCATCTTGAAATCCAGGATTACCATGCGCCCATCCGGCGCCAGGGCCTCCGCGGCGTTGCGGATGATGTCTTCGTACTCTGGGATGAGCGTAATCGCGAATGTTGAAATCACGCCCTGGACACCACGCGGGAACCGGTAGCTTGTTGCATCGGAAAGCGTCAGCTCGACGTTGTCCCAATGATGTTCGCGGACGGCCTCTCTCGCTCCCTCCAGCATCCGGTCGGTCATGTCCACCCCCATAACCCTGCCCTCCGCTCCAACTGCGTCCTCGAACAGGCGGAAGTTGAGGCCGGTGCCGCAGGCGATTTCCACCACCGTGTCACCGCGCTTGAGCGAGAGGGCCTTTACCGCCTTCTTGCGATACGCCAACTCACGGAACCCCATCAGGTAGTAGAGCTGGGCGGTAAAGTTGTAGCGCCTGGCCCTGCGCCGGTAAACCTGGACGATTTCAGTCTTGTTAAGCGCCATGTCGGTTCCCCAATGTCGCGGGACTCGTCTCAACGGTTACGATGCAGCCTGTGTGCAGTCGTTTGGATCCCATGCCGTTGGCCCGGGCTTTCCGCCGTGTTTCTGTTCTTCAGAATAACAGTGGGCGCCCCTGCGGGCTAAAGCCGAGCCGAAGGATTGATTGGGCGCTCTCAAAAAGATGAAGACCGAGGACAGACGGAACGTAATCCATGAAGTCGCGTGCATCTGAGGCCGTTTTTGAGTTTGTCAAAAAACGTCCTGTCTATCCCCGAATTTCCGACCCCTTTTCGTTCTTTTGAAAAACACTGCAAAGAGCCATGCGTCGCACGTTCTCTGGTGGAAGTAGCTCGCCCGCGAAAATTTTGTTTCGCTAACCGGCATCGCAGTCGCCTGTTCTCGCCGGCGGCTTCCTGGTTTTTGATTCTGTAACTTTTGGTTCTGTAACTAAGGAGCTTCCTATGATGAAGAGAAAGCTGGTTGTATCCGGGATCCTTCTATTTGCAGTTTCGTGCTTTGCCCAGAAGAATGAAGTGGACGTTCTCTTCGGCAATACCTGGTCATTCAACTCAAACCTTATTGTCAGCCGGCCAGGCTTCCTGCCTGTTGCAATAGGTTCCCGCGAAGATTCGAACGTTACTTATCAGCTCGGTGTTGCGCGGCAGCTCGCCGACTTCAAAGCCGCCACCCTTAGCCTTGAACTTAACGCAGCCTACGTTCCCACCAACTTAAAATCCGTCTTCGTGGTACCCGCGGCCAGGTTCACTTTCATGCCGCGAAGCCGTATCTCGCCGTTTGTGAGCACTGGCGTGGGTTTCGTCGATTTCCTGGGGAACGGATTTCCCAGCGGCACTGGCGTGGCCTTTCAATTTGGCGGCGGTTTCGACGCGAAAACTCCTGTTCGCTTTCTGAACTTCCGCCTGGAAGCCCGCGATTTCCTCGCCGCTCAGCCCGGTTCCGGCGCCCGTATCTTCAGCGCCGTCCCCGGGGCTACCGCGAACCAGCCGTTCCGTAACCACGCTCTCGCTGCAGCCGGCTTCGTCGTCCGATTCTAGGCAGCAGGATTCGCGATTCGGCCGAAGCTGAATTGTTAGATTGTCAATCCACTGAGGAGAGGGCCGCAACTATGGTTTTCCGCGGAAACTCGCGATCACCTTGATCTCGCCGCGGATGTTGCGGTTGAAGTTCTCGAGTTCCTCTGCGGGGATCCAATATTCGAGATGTTTGGCGCCGCCGACCTTCTGCACAGTGGTAGTCACTGAGGTACTCCGCGTCGACTTCGAACTCCGTCACATATCCAACGTATGGCTCATTTTTGGTATTCCAGTCGCGCGCGATCTGCTCGGCATATTCGCGGTTGAGCACGGGATAGAAGATCGGCTGTTCGGGCAATCGCGGCGGAAATGCCTTGTAGCCGCTCGCCGCGATCAGATCGAGTTCCTTCTGGCCAACTGGACGGTACAGCGTAATGGTGCGCATTCGTGTTCATGTTAACGCAACAAGTGCCAGGGTGATTCGCGCTGCGCTGAAACCGCGCGCGGGGCCTGCGGCAGCGAGGAAGTGATTCCTATCGCGCTCCCCGGCACAAACTGCAACTCCTGCCTGATACGAGCCCCGGTCAGTTTGGGCGCTCTCCTGCCCAACCACGCGAAAGGTACGCGTGATCGGGGGCAGTTGCACCCAGGTGGAGGGTGGGTGTTTGAACAGAAGAATCTTGGCCGCACTCAGGCCGAATCGATGGTTGGTGGAACGGCAAGAGCAAAACCGTTCCGTGAATGGGCAATTCGACTCTGCTGAATTGGGTTGCAAACGGCTTCTCAATGGGTAGTCTTATTAGCGTACCTGACGGGATTTGAACCTGTGTTACCGCCGTGAACAAAACACGGCTTCTAAGTCAGGTAGGATTTACAAGGACCCTGGTGAAACTGCTAGAGTTAGCCGGCAACGGCCGGCCATTCGAGAACGTGGTCGCGGGCTGGGTTTAGTGAGAATCTGTGCCGGCTATCGTGGAGCGAGGCTGAACCGCAAAGAGATGAAAGCCGTCCCTCGAACTGAACATCGATTCGGCCGACGTCTGTACCTGAGCACCAGTCTCTTCTTTCTCGCGTTGGTTTTCTGGACATTCGCGCGTACCTTTTATTTGAAGTCGTTCTTCCGCACCCCTCCTTTGTCGGTGTTGCTGCATATTCATGGCGCAGTGATGACCGGGTGGGTCGTGCTGCTCGTTGCCCAAACCAGTCTGATTGCCGCTCATCGTCTCAAGTGGCATCGATGGCTCGGCGTATTTGGCTCTATCTGGGCCGCGTTGGTTGTGCTTCTCGGATCCATTACGACGCTGCACGCTGCGGCGCGCGAAGTGCGCGGTCACACGGGGTTTGCCGCGGCTCAGGTTGCCATCACGACCCTGGATTTGCTGCAGATGCTGTTTTTTGCGGGTTTTGTGACTCTAGCGATCTTGCAGAGGCGTCGCCCCGCGTATCACAAGCGGCTGATGCTTTTTACCATCGCCTGCATGCTGCCGGACGCGCTGGCGCGGCTCCCCGTCAGCTTCATGACCCAGGTTACTGAAGTAGAACTCAATCTGCGCATCATGATAGGACTGGATGTATTTATACTCGTCGTTGTCGGACTCGACACGCTTTGGCACCGCCGGCTGCATCCAGTTTTTGCATGGAGCGCTTTGCTTTTCGTTGGCGCATTTCACCTGGTGCTCTACGTCTCGCAAACGCCCGCCTGGATAAAGTTTGGCGAGTCTTTATTCAGTTGAGGGTTGGCCTGGTGCTCTTGGCGACAAACGCAACGGGTTCTCTTCGGAAGAGAACTTAGACCGGGCGGAAGCCATCCGAAATCAGGAGTGGCCACGGGAGGCATTCAATGAACCTTTCTGCTTTCTCGAAAGTAAGTTTACTCATGCTTGCGCTTGCTGCTGCGGCAAGTGTGTCATGGACGGCGACCGCGCCGGTTGACAAGGCGGCGATCGCCCAAACAATCAAAGGGGACGTTGCTCAGCTCGTCGCCGGGCTCAATGCCCACGACGCGGCCAGGACAACGGCCTATGATGCCTCGGATATCATCTCCATGGAATGTGGCAGTCCCCCAACGGTTGGGATCGAAGCCGACAGAGAGGGGTTCAAGACCGGCTTTGCCCATGACCCCTTTTGGAAAGTCAGTCTCATCAACGAGACGGTAGATGTGGCGAATAGCGGAGACATGGCCGTCTACCGTGGCGCCTATCACGAAGAAAACGGCCGCGGAGGTGTGCTGATGACCCATAAGACGAACTTCATTGCAGAGTTCAAGCTCCGAAGCGATCGATCGTGGAAGATGGTCTGGTACAGCGTTATCAAAATGGAGCCATCGCACCCAAAGCATTAGCCGCGGCCGGCCGCGGCCCTAATGAGCCCTGGTGACAACTCCAGTGGGATGCGAGGAGCAAAACCCGGTGGTTGATTCCAGAGGAAAAGCACAGATACATCCAGTGGCACACTGGGTACTGCTGGTGCAGCTTCCGCGGCAGGCGGCAAAGCCGGTGGCGTTCGTCCTGAGTTGGAGCGCGGAAACCGTTCCCGCGCCGAGCACGCCGGTGACCAGCAAGGCGAGCAAACCTTTTCTTGTGAACTTCAACATTGGAGCTACCTCTCTTCGAGTCAGAATCCTGTATGGGCGCCGGAAACAGAGGCGGCCTTGCTTCCGGAAAGGCGCTGTTTGAGTTCGGCGACGGCGGCACTGTTCAGCACACCGGTCCATACCTTCTCCACCTTCCCGGAACCATCAAGCAGAATCGTCTGCGGCGTGAGTTGGAAGCGATAGTCGACGCGGGCCAGAGGATCTACTTTGGCAATCACCGGCATTTCCCCCATCGCGTGCTCTGAAGCGAAGCTATCCGTTGTAGTGGAAGTCAGATCCACTCCAACCGGACGTACCCGTGAGCGGTCCAGTGATTTGATCACCTCCGCCCATCTGGGCCAGTTCTGTTCGCAGAACGGGCAGGTGGGAGAAAAAACCAGCACCAAAACCTGCCGCGGATCGCTTCCGTAGCGCACCGCAACGGGGTTTCCGTCCGGATCAAATCCTTTGAGGTCCGGCATCCGGGTTCCCGCAGTCGCCTGCAGGACCGGCGGCGGCACGCTCAGGCGCGACTTCAATTCCCGGTTCTGATAAACGAGCGCGATGTTCAGACCCAGAAGAAGAACACAACAGCCCGAGACGGCATAGGTCCACTTCATAGCAGCTCCTGCAAGAGCGGATTCTAACAAAAACCTCCGTCCCATGGGACGGACTTTTTTGGTTATCGCAAGTCCCTATAAAAACGACCTTATACATGGTGTTTCCTGTACATGCCGGTATAACCGCTTCTAGTTCCAAAATGGGAAAAAGAAAATAACCTTAACTGTGATTTTCATCACAGCCCTTCACTGGGTTGTGAGATCATCATGCACCCACTCCAGGGATATTGAGAAGGTTAAGAAACGCCACTCGCCATAGGTAACATTGTGTTCGTTGACGGAGGAAGGGTGCGTTTTGCTCGGATCGTGCTTCTCGTTTTTCTCGTTGTCCCGTTAGTGGCCGCTCAGCACACCCGCGAAGACTGGAGCCGCGCTGAGGAGGCGATCGTTCGCCTCAAACCTGATGCCTTTCCCAATCTTCCCAAGCATGTGCGCACAGCGCTTGCTCAGCGGGGCTGCACCATTCCCCAGCCTTACGACGCCGGAGCGGAAAGAAACAACGTGCTCAGAGGCCACTTCATCTCCTCCGGTACTACCGATTGGGCTGTGCTCTGCTCCCATCAAAAGCGGTCTTCCATTCTCATCTTTCGCGCCGGCCATTCCGCCCAGGTCGCGAGCATTGGAGATGAGCCCGATTCGCAGTATCTCCAGGTTGTGGACGGTGGCCGCAAGATCGGGTATTCGCGCCTGTTGACGGTCGCAACCGCCAGGCAGATCCTCAAGCATTTCGCGCACGCCAATCGCGACGGCATTTTGGATTCATTCACCGGAAAGGCTTCGCTGCTGTGGTACCTAAGCGGCGGCAAATGGATGAAGGTCCCGGCAGGCGACTAGTCTGCCGGCGGAAATTCGCAAACTTCGTGCCCATTCATTAACCGTTAGCCTCAACTGAGTCATCCCAATCGCACTCAGGAGCGGTTTCTTCCACCGGGCCGGCTTTCCGGCCATTGAACAGGCGACAAAGGAGGACATTTCACTATGTCTTTGCGAGGACTTCTGCTGATATTCATCGCTGCTGCACTTGCCGCGCCGGTGATGGCGCAAAGCAACGTGGGCATCAAGGTGCAACTGAACCAGTCGGCCCCGGCAGGCCAGGCGCCGCTTCAATCCGCCAACACCGATTTCACCATGCGTCCCAGCGTGACCTCCAGTACGCTGAACGCAGGTGTGCAGACTCTGCCGTTGACCATCATCTGCTTTGACGTCTTTACAGGCGCCATCATCAACAACTGCAATGTCACCATTACGCACCAGCCGGAAGCCTTCTCCGGCGGCCACGATCATGACAGTCCTTCCCGCCCCAAAGGCCAGTTTCAGCCTTCTTCGGGAAGCACTGGAACCAGCGGCCTGAACACCACTTACACGTCGCCGGAAGTGTCGGGCATCATTGATGTCACCCTCACCGGCACTGACCCCAATGGCAATGCGCTCATTCCCTCCACCTTCACCATCGGAGTCGAGATCGGAGGACTGGCTTCGCTGCCTCCGGGCGCAAATTATTCCCTGGTCGGCCAGACTGCAAACCACGGTGACAATCACTACGGCACTGCCACCATGAATGCCACCCTGGTCAACCTTGCCAACTCGTATGTCGCTGTCTTCCCCAACAATCCTCTCGCTTACAACGACATGAGCCTTGTAACCGGCGGCCTTTTCGATATCAGCGGTGGCTGGTCCAGGCCGCATGTTTCGCATCGCTTCGGCAATGATGCGGACCTGCGTTTCCCGCCCGTGAGTCAGAGACGGCGCGCGCGCCAGCTCATCTACGCTTCCGGTATCTCACTGATCATTATCGAAGGCGATCATTGGCATTTACGCCAGTAACCGAGAATTGCAAGGAGATGGAACATGACCGCTATGAAAAGCAAGAAACTGTTTGTTGCAGTTGCATTCGTCGCTCTTGTTCTCCTGTTGCCTGCGGCAAGAGCGCAAGTTCTGGTTCCTCCCACTCCGGCGAATCAACTTTCTGTCACGGTGAACACCGCCGTCGAAGCGTACAAGCTGCCTGCCGAACCCGCCCGCTCGCGCGGGGTCTGGGCGACCGCATGGCGACGCCTGAAGAACGACCGCGTCGGGGTGGCATCGCTCGCCGTGGTCGCGGTGTTCGTGCTGATGATCATGGCGTCGTCAGTGGGGCTGGTGGCGCGCGACTGGCAGAAGGAGGTGGCGGTACCCGACGCGCCGCCGACGTT
>JBLMYN010000134.1:0-5435 GCA_050258305.1 Actinomycetota bacterium | reverse complement strand
GGATGGCGCGGGTAACGGGATCGCTGTGGATTTCGCCGATAAGGCCCGCCGCCAGCGCGTCGTCGGCCTTGACCATTTCTGCCAGCAGGAACATTTGCAGGGCACGGGGCTTGCCGATCAGTCGCGGCAGCCGCTGCGTCCCGCCCCACCCGGTAATCAGTCCCAGAGATGCTCCACGATGCCCGAACACTGCGTCAGGCGTGGCAATGCGGGAGTCGCAGGCCAGAGCCAGGTCCATGCCGCCGCCCATGCAGTAACCGCGAATGGCAGCGATTACCGGAACAGGGAAGCGGGCGATGGCGCTGGTCAACCTCTGGCCGGCGCGGGAGAAGGCGAGCGCCTCAGGGCCGGTGAGCCGGGCGATTTCGTTGAGGTCGGCGCCCGCCGAGAAGAATCTATCGTTCCCGGTAATGACCAGCCCGCGACACTCTCCTGATTCTGCGTCCAGGCGGAGTTGCTCAATCTTTTCACTAAGCGCGACAATGAGCTGCAGGGAAAGCTTGTTGGTATGGTCTGGTGCGGTGATGTGCAGAAGGACGGCGTAGTTTTCGCGGCTGATTCGGAGAAACTGGCTTGAGTTGTTCATGCATTTCGCGTGCGCAAGAGTGCGCTGAAAGCGTCTGATTCCCCGTGTCTTCGTGGGTGCGATTGGGCGGCCTTAGTAGAAGTCACTGCAACTCAGGAAGAATCCGCAGGTCTTGCACAGCAGCTTGCAGCGGGATTCCTGCATCCTCGATCCACAATTGGGACAGTAGCTGGACGCATCTGCAAATGAGTGTTTCTCCTGATCCTGGGCAGCGGTTTGCAACGGCGGCTGAATGGAATCGGCCATGGCTCCTCTGAAACAGAGAGTCTAATCTTCCATCGCCCCGTTGTCCCTGAAAAAATTCAGTCGTCTGCTTCAGGGCACCGGGTATTCGTGATCCAGAGCACATAGCCAACGCGCTTGCCCGTTACTCACATCCTACTTGCCAGGTCGCCGTGCTTATTCCGGCGGCTGGAACCCTCAAGCCTGTGAAGATTACTGTTTTTGGTCTAACGATCTCCTCATCCTGGGGCAATGGTCATGCCACTCCCTACCGGGCGCTCTTGCGGGCGCTCCACCGGATGGGGCACCAGGTACACTTTTTCGAAAAAGACGTACCTTATTACAGTTTGCGGCGCGACTTTGAGTCCTGCGACTACTGCCATCTGACCCTCTACCAGGATTGGCGCCATATACGCCGAACGGCGATCGAGGAAGCGGACCAGTCCGATGTGGTAATCACCGCCAGCTATTTGCCCGAAGGCGCCCGGATCAATGATGAGGTGTTGGGCTTGGGACGCCCGCTGCGCGTCTTCTATGACCTGGACACGCCGGTGACGCTGACCAACATGGAAAAGCACGGCGTGGACTACCTCCGGCCTGAGCAGATCGCTGATTTTGACCTGGTCCTCTCTTTTACGGGCGGGAAGGCGCTCCAGGAACTCGAACAGCGGTACGGGGCGCGCATGGCGCGAGCGCTTTACGGATGCGTGGACCCCGATGACTACTGCCGGATCGAACCCTGCCAGGATTACATGTGCGACGTGAGCTACATGGGCACCTATGCTCCCGATCGTCAGCAGAAAGTGGACGACCTTTTCCTGGAACCCGCGCGACGGCATCCCGAAAAACAATTACTGCTGGCCGGTTCGCTTTATCCCTGGGATTGGGAGTGGCTATGGCCGGCCAACGTTCGTCGCATCGAACATGTGGCTCCGCATGATCATCCCAAGCTGTATTCATCATCGCGGATCACGCTCAACATTACCCGTGGCGACATGGCTCGCTGGGGATGGTGCCCCTCGGGGAGGTTCTTTGAAGCGGCGGCATGTGAGACACCCCTCATCACCGACTGGTGGGAAGGATTGGACTGTTTCTTTGATGTTGTGCATGACCTCCGCGTAGTTTCGCAGCCCGAACACATTGAACTGGCCCTCAGCATGGGGGACACCGAACTGCGTGGACTTGCCCGCCATGCCCGCGAGCGCACGCTGGATGATCATACCGGCCGGGTACGGGCCATGCAGTTGCTGAAGTACCTGGAAGAAGCAAGATCGGTTTGTTCCGGAACAAGAGAGCATTCAACAGCAAACAGCGAGGCAGTGCAATGATCGGCATTATTCCCGCGGCCGGCGCGGGACAGAGAATCCAACCCCTGGGTTGTTCAAAAGAATTGCTCCCGGTTGGTGCAAGGCTGGTGAACGGCGGTGAAAGGCCTAAAGCCGTTTCAGAGTACCTGGTGGAACGCATGATCGCCGCCGGGGCTGAGCAGATCTGCATGGTCATTTCGGCGGAGAAGACTGACATCGTGAAGTACTACGCCGAGCGCAACTATGCGGCCGAAATATTTTATGTGGTTCAACGGAAGCCGCAGGGGCTGTGTGATGCGCTTTTTCGCGCGGAGCCCTTCGCGCGCAGTCATGATCAGGTGCTGATCGGGCTGCCGGACACAATCTGGTTCCCGGAAAACGCCTATCTTCCTGCGCTCGATCTCCAGCAGGCGGACGTGAATCTGGTGCTCTTTCCGGTGGACGACCCAACGGTTTTTGACTCCGTCGTGTGCGATGACCTCGGCTTTGTTCGTGAAGCGCAGGTGAAACGTAAAGATGCGGCTTCGCACTGGGTGTGGGGCGCGGTCACGGCGCGGGGGGAAAGCTTCCATCTTCTTAAACTGCTGTGGGAATCGCGGCACCGCCGGGACGAATACCTCGGAGACCTGCTGAATGCCTTCATTGCCGCGGGCAATATCGTCAAGGGCCGCCACAGCGGGGAAGTTTACATGGATGTGGGCACCATGGAAGGTTATCGCCACGCGCAGGATTATCTGCGGGCTGGCATGAAACCGCTGAAAGCGGCCTGAGTTTCTGAGGAGGAATTCTTCTTTTCCACAGCCGAGGGTGGCCGTTACTGCATAAACTCGGCCGTTGGCGCACACGTTTACACTTTCACATGCGCCTCGGTCCCGGTGAGATTTACGCGCTGGCTCTCAGGATATCGCGGATTTCCCGGTTGATCTTGGCGCAATCCCGGGCGGCCTTATCCACCAGATCTGACCACTTGCGCGCGTTATCATCCAATTTCATCTGGGCCAGCAGGTAGGAAGCTTGCATGATCGTCTCAATGGAGTTGCTCAGATCATGCGCCAGGGATCTTAACTTGGTGTTGATTTCAGCGGGGATCTTTGCCGTTGTTTCCATTTTTGGTTGCGCACTCATGTGCTCTCCCGTGGATTTTATTAGAGTCTTTAAGCTACTCCGGCACTTTCAGCCCGTGACAGGTCTCTGGTTAGACGCAAGCACCGGAAACTTAGTTGTTCCACTGCTCCCCTGATCGGCCGGACACGGCCTAACTCCTTAATTATCACTGCCCGAGCAGGCTACTTACTACCATAAGGCATTTCCTCAAGGAAGCCGAGTGCTTCAACTGATTCGGCCTAAGCACTTTCCACACCTAGAATTCGCCCAACCAAAACGGAAAGAGAGATTGGGGCCGACCATTGGCTGGAACCGCAGCAGCTTTTCCAGCCAAAGGCATGGTTGAGGAGCGTTCAGCGCAGAATCTGTGCGCCGGACGCATCGGCGCCCTTGTACTTCTCGTCCGCGATTCTTCCGGACTGTTAACCAAAGATTGGATCAGTTAAGAGCGTTACTACGTTGTCCCCCAGGCGACGAGAAGCTCGGGGGCCATTTTGCGTAAAATTACCGCGACTCAGATCTTCCTTTTGCACGTTGCTCTTTTCAGTATTCTCCTGCCGGTGCGCTCTTTTGCCGGCACAAAATTTCAGGCCACCACCACTCTGGCCGCGGAGACAGGCAACAATACCAGCGCCGCGGATGCGTTTGTGAGCCAGAGCAATGGCAACATCGGCGCAACCAACATCAGTAAGATGCCCACCCGCGGCCTCTTGTATTCGGGCTCGACCGCTAAAATCTATGCCCATTTCCTGCCCTGGTTCGGATTCGGCGACCACATGAACGTGGGATACACCTCGAATGATGTGGCGCAGGTGCAGAGACAGGTCAATGACATGGTGAGCCGCGGTCTCAACGGCGCTGTGATCGACTGGTACGGTCGCGGCGAGTTCAACAAGAACTTTGTCTTTTACGATCAGGCCACGCAGATGCTCATGCAACAGGCCGAACTGCATCCGGGATTCCGCTTCGCGATCATGTACGACGCGGGAGCGCTGAAAGCCTGCGCGGCGACCGCGGGCTGCGACGTGACGCAGACCATGATCGACGACCTCAACTACGTCAACACCACTTACGAAGGCTCTGCCGCTTATATGACTTCCAGCGGGCGTCCGGTGATCTACTTCTTTGGCGACTCTGCCTACACGATTGACTGGACGCGCGTCCGCGCTTCGGTGGCGGGCAATCCTGAGCTCATCTTCCGCAATTCGGGAGCTTTCACCCATCCCCAGACCAGCGGTGGGTTTTCCTGGCTGGCCCCGCACCCGGCGGGAAGCACCAGCACAGATATTGCGTCGCTCGGTTATCTCGATAATTACTACAGCAGCGCGTTGAGCCACCCCACCATGTATTCCACCGGGTCGGGCTACAAAGGCTTCAACGACTCTCTCGCCGCCTGGGGCAGCGGGCGCTTCATCAGGCAGCAGTGCGGCCAGACGTGGCTGGAGAGCCTGGCCGAGGCAGGGAAGTACTACTCGACCACGAATCAGCAGTCCGGCATTCAGCTGGTTACGTGGAACGACTATGAAGAAGGTTCGGAAATCGAGACGGGCATCGACAATTGCGTTGTTGTCTCGGCGACCGTGAGTGGCACGGTGGTGAACTGGAGCATCACGGGCCAGCAGAACACGATCGACCATTTTTCCGTCTTTGTTTCACAGGATGGCCAGAACCTGATGTGGCTGGCCGACGCCTCCGCCGCTGCGCGCAGCATGGACCTGGCGAAGTTTGCTCTGGACGCGGGCAATTACATCGTGTTCGTGAAGGCAACCGGGAGGCCGTCGCTTACCAACAAGATATCAGCGGGCGTGCAGCTTACCGTCCCGAACAAGCCGCCTGTAGCTTCCCTGAGCGTGACTCCGCTGAGCGGGACAGCGCCGGTCACGGTGACGGCTTCTGCCGCCGCTTCGAGCGATTCTGACGGAACCATTGTCAGCACCAGCATCAACTTTGGCGATGGCAGCGCCACGGTTAACGCTGTGAGCGCGTCGCATATTTACAACACCGCAGGAACTTACACAGTGAAGGCGACTGTCACCGATAATCTTGGCGCCACTTCCGCCGCGGGCGTGGTTGTGACTGTGAGTTCCGTCAACAAGCCGCCGGTTGCGTCGCTTACCGTGTTACCGGGATCGGGCTACGGGCCGCTTGCCGTCACCGCCAGCACAACTGGTTCGTCTGATCCGGACGGAAGCATCGCAAAATCGACCATCAATTTT
>JBLMYN010000133.1:0-14400 GCA_050258305.1 Actinomycetota bacterium | reverse complement strand
CGCCAAAACGCCGGATCCCCCGGGAGGAGAGATCCTGCGCGACAAGCAGGGCAATCCCACGGGAATTTTGCGTGATTCCGCCCAGGAACTGGTCGAGAAGGTGATGCCACCCGTGTCTCACGCTCAGCGCATGCGGGCCATTCACCAGGCCATGGATTACGCCGCTTCGCTTGGCGTAACCAGCGTGCAGGACATGAATCCTTCCTATGACGATGTGAAAGCCTATTCCGAACTGATGGAGAAGGGCCGGCTCGGTCTGCGGATTTATGTTGCACCAATCGAGACGGACTGGAAGGACCAGGCGAAAATCGGCATCCGCCACGCCTTTGGAACGCCGTTTTTGCGCATGGGAGCGGTGAAGGGATACGCTGACGGGTCGCTGGGCTCAGAGACCGCGTATTTCTTTGCGCCGTACACGGACAATCCCAAAACTCATGGACTCTTAAGCAGTGAAATGCATCCGCCTTCAGCCATGCTGCAACGGCTCAAAGCTGCCGACGCCGCGGGACTCCAGCTTTGTGTTCACGCGATAGGAGACCACGCAATCTCCATGGTGCTGGACATGTTCGGGCAGATCGAGAAGACCAACGAAAAAAAGGATCGGCGCTGGCGTATCGAGCATTCGCAGACAGTGGCGGAAAAGGATTTCGCACGCTACGCGCGTCTCGGCGTCATCGCCTCAGTGCAGCCTTATCATGCCATTGATGACGGCCGCTGGGCGGAAAAGCGGATTGGTCCACAGCGCATCCAGCGCACTTACGCCTTTCGCACATTTCTCGATAACGGTGTTCGGCTGGCGTTCGGGACAGACTGGCCGGTGGCGCCTCTCAATCCGATGTGGACGATCTATGCCGCAGTGACCCGGGCAACGCTCGACGGCAAAAATCCTGAGGGCTGGATTCCTGACCAAAAGCTGACCGTGGCAGAAGCGGTGGAGGCCTACACCATGGGCTCCGCTTATGCGGAGTTTCAGGATAACCAGAAAGGTTCCATCACGCCGGGCAAGCTGGCGGATTTTGTAGTGCTGAGTGACGACATCTTCCATATTCCTCCCTCGCAGATCAAGAATGTGAAGGTGGAAGCGACCTATGTGGATGGGAAGCTGGTCTACGGGGGGCTTGAGTAAGAGCTGGTACGGGGACGAAAAGCCCCGTAAAGCGCAATTCTTAAATCTGGCCCGGGAGAGGTTTCAAGGCCTTGAGATGTGCCCCTTGGCGGGCAATGTTACCTTGAGGCGGCACTGAAGTAATTTTCGGTATAAATCTAAATTCACATAAGATTTCTATAGTCTATCTGTCCAGGAGCTGCTAACAGCAATGCACACCCAGCAGTATCTTCTTAGACTGACGCTATTCTTATCTTTCACAGCCTTCATGGCGCTTTCTGGTATTGCCCAGGAATCACCTGCGCCACAGCCGACCGCGCCGCAAATGACGCTTGGAGATGCCGCGCGGGCCAACCGTGCAGAGAAAGCAAAACCGCCCGCACAGCAGACGGGGCCGCAGAAGAGTCTGGCTGAACTTGCTGCGGAACGGCGCGCTCAACGGAAAGCCGCGGTGGAGCTTACCGAAAAAGATGTGGATGAGCTCCTCAAAGACCTGAATGAAATTACGGATTTCGCCAGCAGTGACACGGGCTACGCCGAGCACAGTCGTGTGAAACACCAGATTGTTGGGAAAGAAGACGTGAAGCGGTCCTGGGCATCATCTCTGTCAGGAAGCGCGGAGGCGCGGAGGCTGACCCGGTCAGAGATGGTGTTGAAAAAATTCGGCTACATTCCGCAGGATTTTACGCTCAAGAAATATCTTGTGGATAACGCCGCCGACGGGATTGCCGGCTTCTACGATTTCCGCACCAAAACCATGAATCTGGTGAATTGGGTTTCTCCGGACAAGCAGAGGCCCATCATGGCTCATGAACTAACCCACGCGCTGCAGGACCAGAACTTCAACTTAATGGCGTGGGAGCGCGCTGGGGCGCCGCGGGCCTCAAGCAACGGCATGCAGGTGCAGTCGGATGAAGCCCAGGAATCTGACGCGCGCCGCGCCGTGATTGAGGGCCAGGCGATGATCGTGTTTTTCGACTGGATGCTGAAGCCGTATGGCCGCACACTGGCCGACACGCCGTCAGCAATGGATTTCATCAACGCGAAACTCACGGAAACGTATGACACCTCGCTCGTAGTGCATGACGCGCCCCTGATATTCAAGGAATCAGCTATCTTTCCGTATCGCGAAGGGCTTATGTTCGAGCTTGCGTTAATGAAAAAGGGCGGCGTGCAGCAGGCGTTTGCTGAAGCTTTTGCGCATCCTCCTGCAGATACGCACCAGATCCTCGATCCCGATGCTTACTTCGCAGCTGTAAGGATTCCGCCAGTCATCATTCCTGATCTCTCTGAGATTCTCCGGCCCCAGTATGAGTCGTATGACAGCGGAGCCATCGGACAACTGGATGTCCGCGTATTCAGCCAGCAGTTTGGTACTGATAACGACATGTTCACGATCACCGCGGGATGGAGAGGCGGCTCCTATGTCGCGGTGAAGCGGACGTTGGCCGCAAAGGCGGGCACTGTGGGCACCGCGGATGTCAGCCTGATCTACGTATCGCGATGGAAAGACGCCGAATCTGCGCAGCGTTTTGCGGAACTCTACAGAAAATCTCTGTCCAAACGCCTCAGCGTCACGAATGAAGCTGACATGGCCGGAAAGGCCTGTGCCCCGAACCACTGTGCATTGTGGGCAACGCGCGTCAATACCAATGAAGGCCCGGTCTTCATTGAGATCTGGCCGAATCATACAGTGTTCATTGCCCACAGCTTTAGCGAAGATATCGTGGCACGCCTGCGGGCCAAAGTGTTATTCAACACTTCTGTAGCGAAAAACGTCGCGCCGGCGCCTGATCTTAGCGAACGTGTGCAGAGCCTGCCTGGATTTGAAGCGCTTCGGGCTGAAGCGGAACGCGAATTCATTCATCAATTCATCAAGCCGGAATAAGGAACACAGGGTTCGGGGAGCGGTGCGGCTATTGCTTTGTCTGCGTCCCCGGCTCTCCGGTCACCCTCACTGATTTCGCCGTATAATCCGTGCCCTCAAAAACAGCTACGACGGCTACTTGTTGCCCGACCATAAGACTCCTGGACCCGGGCAATTCCCGCGGTGAAAAATGGATGTCGTACGTCTTGCCATCTACGTTTTGCACCGCCAGCAGCCCGCGATGCATGTCGAGGTAAGCCAGCTTGCCGGCAAATGTGAATGCCGCGCCAGGCATGGCAATTACGTTAATTTCGCGAGCTATCCCCCGATTGCCGCCTTGGGCGGAGAACTTAACGTTCACCAGCGCGCCGGGTTTCAGCCCGGCCAGGCTGATGGGAGTGTTGCCGTTCGTGATCTGCGTCTCTTTATCCACGCCAAAATACACCGGCACGGAGTTAATGTTGTCGCGCAAACTGACCTGGCCATGTGCTGTGTCAACTGAGGTGACCTGGCCGCTGGCATCGGCCGGCGGAGCCGCGACTCCGAGCCTGATGTTGCGCGCCAGAATGTTGTGGTTGTTCGGGTCCAGCATGGTATCCACGTAAACCCGTTCACCTTTTTTCAGCGCAAGTTGCGTGGCCTCAGCGCCGTTCCGGAAAATATGGGTCCGCTCGTCAAAGTTTATCTTCCATTTCCCGCCACCAAAGACTTTGATCACCATGCGATTCCTGATCCTGTCCACGTCGCGAATGATGCCGCCCACCAGCGTTGTTGTACCTGATGGCAGTGGAGGAGGATCAAGGATGGGATCGTGCCCATCTGTGGCCAGCCCGCCGGAAGTAGCTGAGCTGTCCAGAATCTCCGTTTTCGGCATCGGCGGCGGCTCCGGTGATGGAGAGGATTCCGTTGCAGGTTGAGCGGATTCGGAGACCCTATTCACCGCTGCCGGCGTCGTTCCGTTGCCTGCTTCGTGAGGAACTGAAGGAGATGGCACACTACCGGCCGGACGAGTTACCGAGGGCTGCGTCGGCACTCTGTTGCCGGCGGTGTTGGCCGGTTGTGTGTTGGCAGCAGGCGCCGGCGGTGTTCCGGAGCCATCTTTGGGTTCAGAGGGTGCAGGCTGCTGCTGCGCCCACGTAAAGGCGGCAAGAAAGACGAAAATCGCAACAAAGGATGGAGAACGGTGCATACGTTTTTTGCGTAACAGGACTGGCGCCAGGACCAGCTCCAAGGTCAGTTGGATGCAGAAGAGAGCAGCTCAGATGGCAGAGCGTGTTTCTAAGGTGAAAAAGCTCGCGCCTGCGCACCCAACCCGAACTCGGCTGCGCTCCATCCAACAGCAAAGCAGAGCTACTGCCTCTGACGAGAAACTCGCTTGAGGTTCCAGGATTCCGCATGCGCTTCTACTTGCTGACATTTCTGCTTCTTTCGCTCGGATTGGTTTCGGGCGAAGCCCAGCAACTTCGTATACCGCTGCCCAAGAAAAGCAAATACACGCCGGTACAAAAGTTCAACCGCGATGGCGTAAAGGCTTTGCAGAAGCACGACATCGCCAGGGCGAAGCGCTATTTTTACAGAGCGTATCTTATTGATCCCAACAACCCGTTCACGTTGAACAACCTTGGCTACCTGGCGGAGCTGGAAGGCGACCTTGATCGCGCGCAGCGCTACTACGATCAGGCGCAGGCCAATACGTCAGACGCAATCGTGGAACGCTCTACGTCGCCGCAGGATGTCGGCAAGCCCGTGGACAAGATCGCGGGACGCACCGCCGAAGGTCCGATGAAAGTCAACCAGTTGAATAGCGAAGCAGTGCGCCTGCTCAACCAGGACCGCGCTCCGGAAGCGGACCTGATATTGCAACAGGCCCTTAAAATCGAGCCAAATAATCCGTTCTCACTCAACAACATGGGTTTCGCCAAAGAGAAAGAGGGAGAGCTCGAAGATGCAATCCGCTATTACACCCAAGCGGCGCAGACAGGATCACGCGACCGGGTAATCGTTACGCTGAATAAAAACTGGCGAGGCCGCCCCATCAGTGAGGTTGCGCAAGAGAACGCGGAGAAGACGCGCAAGGAATTAGCGCGCTCCAGCAACGTGGAAGACCGCGTGGCACGGCTGAATCTGCGCGGCGTCTCAGCGATGAACCGCAATGATCGCGCGACCGCGCGCAGGGACTTCCAGCAGGCTTACAAGCTTGATCCAACGAATTCATTCACCATCAATAACATGGGTTATCTGGCGGAGCTCGAAGGAGACAAGGAATCGGCCAGTTCCTATTATGAGCAGGCGGAAAGGGCGCGCCGCGCCCATGAACGCGTAGCCGTTTCAACCCGGCCGGAAGCGGAAGGGAAGCCGGTGGGGTCGGTGGCCGGACAAAGCAGCGATCTGGTTGATTCGGAAATTGATGCCATTGCACAAGCGCGGCGCAGGGGCGGAGCGACTCCGGTGTTGCGTACGAGAAACAACCGTCCAGTTATTGACAAGACCCGCCCATCGAGCAATACAACGCCCGATGTTCCTCCCCCAGGAGTGCAGGAAGAGCCGTCTGAACCCGCGGCGCCACAATCGGACCAGCCACCGCAGTTGAAGCGGCGGACACCGGAGCGGAATCAGTCGCCGCCGGAAGGGAATGCGCAGCCTCCGTTGTGACACGGAGATTTGCGCCTTCCGCTTACAGAACCGGTCCTATCCCAGTGCCTACTCCAGCGGGTTTGTGCAAGGCATTTTCCACGTATCTCTTGGCGCCGGTGGCTGCGTTGATTATGGATTTACCCCTGGCTAGTCCGCATGCCAGCGAGGTGGAGTACGCGCACCCGGTGCCGTGCGTCGATGAGGTGGCGATTTTTTCTCCTTCCAGGATCGCGGCGGGCTGCCCGCGGAGAAGAATCAAGTCGGTGGGAGAGCTCAGGTGTCCGCCGGTAATGATCACAGCGTTTGCTCCCATCTCCTGAAGGCGCAACGCTGCCCCAGTCATCTCATCCGGGTTGTGGACTTCCAGACCGGAAAGAACCGATGCCTCGTCTATGTTCGGTGTGATCACGGTCGCCTGGTGAAGCAACCGGTTCTTCATCAGTTCAAGTCCGTCTTTGGAAATCAGCTCCGCTCCCGAAGACGACACGAGGATTGGATCCAGCACAACCTGGCGCGGCTGATGGCGCTTGAGAAATGCTGCAACGGCCCTGACGACCTCGGCCGACCCGAGCATCCCGATCTTGACGGCGGCAATATCAAAGTCAACCGCCAATTCTTCCAGCGTCTCGGTGATAATTCTGCCCTCAACCGGGTCCACGCGCAGGACGCCGCGTGTCGACTGCACCGTCAGGGCCGTGATGCAAGTGATGCCATAACAGCCATGCGCGCCAATCGTCTTGATGTCGGCGGTAATTCCTGCGCCCGAGGAAGGATCGTATCCGGCAATCGAAAGCACTACCGGCTTATACCGCGTTTTCTTGTTGACCATGGAATTCAATAAGGGACGGCTGTACTCGGGTTCATTGTAAATATACGGGCTGTCCGGCCCTAACGTGCACAGCAGTTTTCGGGCTTAAAAGTGCGTTCTTATCTCTGCATCCAATTGACCGGCTTTGCCGCGCGGCCAGAGCTGACATGGCCGCCTGACGCAGGGGATAGTTGATCCAGGGCGGGATCAATGTCCGTGGCAATGTTTTGCCCGGCAGCCATGTCGCGCGTGCCCGCATTGTGTACACTTTCCGCTCAGCGGTTGTTGCCCAGGATTTGCGCCTTACATCCGGCTTTCCCTGTGCCTGATCCGCGCGCGAGCCGTTGACAGCGGCTATCATTATCTTTCCGATTTTCTGGCCGGGTTGGTTGTGGCGCTAACGGCGGCCATGTTGCGCAGTCTAATCGTCAACCTGAGTTGTAGAATGAATCGACAATCAACTGTGGCAAACGCTTGAGTCACGGACCATTGATCTCGGTCACCTGGAGGCAATCATGAGGTCTTGCTGCCGGCTGCTTATTGTGCTGCTCCTGCTCCCCGCATTATCGACATTGCAGGCGCAGACCAGAAAACCCTCGCACGCTGCTGCCAAAGCGCAGCAGTCCACGTTTCAGGTTCCGGTGGAATACTACAAGCTGCCGAACGGCCTGCGTGTGGCGCTGTCAACCGACCATACCGCGCCAACCGTGACGGTTGCGGTGTATTACCGCATTGGATTCCGGGTTGAACCGCGCGACCGCACCGGGTTCGCTCATTTGTTCGAGCACATGATGTTTCAGGGTTCGCGGAACCTGGGCAAGATGGAATTCATCAAGCTGGTGCAGAAGAACGGCGGCGTTCTCAACGGTTCCACCCGTTTTGATTTCACCAACTACTTCGAGGTGCTTCCGTCCAACAAGCTGGAGACGGCGTTGTGGGCGGAGGCCGACCGCATGCACGGGCTGAACATCACGGAGGAGAACTTAAAGAATCAGCAGGGTGTGGTCAGCAATGAAGTCAAGGTCAATGTGCTGAACCGGCCTTACGGCGGCTTTCCGTGGCTGGAGATGCCGCAGTATGCCAATACCAACTGGTACAACGCCCATAACTTCTATGGCGATCTGAAGGATATCGAAGCAGCCAAACTTGACGACGTGCAGAAATTTTTCAAGACCTACTACGTGCCCAGCAACGCAGCGCTCGCCGTGGTGGGCGATTTTGAGCCGGCCCAGGCAAAGCAGTGGATCAAGAAGTACTTTGGCGATATTCCATCGTCTCCGCAGCCGAAACAGCCCGATCTTGCCGAACCGCGCCAGGAAAAGGAGAAGCGCGCCACCAAGATCGATCCGCAGGCCAAACGGCCGGCAATCGCGCTGGCCTATCACATGCCGCCGCGCAACACGCCCGAGTACTACGCCATGGGGATTCTGGACCAACTGCTGCTCCAGGGAGATGACAGCCTGCTTCACCAGGAGTTGGTAAAGAAGCGGGCCATTACCGCCAACGTGGAAGGCGGCATCAACCTGCTGGGCAATATGTACGATTACAACGGCCCCATGCTGTGGACCGCCTATTTGTTTTACGACAACAACGTGAAACCGGAGACAATTGTCTCCGCGGTTGATTCTGTCGTGGACAAGCTTCAGGCCAAACCTATTGACCAGAAGACGCTGGATCGCTCGCTGACCAAGCTCCGTTCCGATCTTTATGATAATGAGGGCGGCTTTTTTGGCGTGGGACTGGCAGACCTGCTGTGCAGTTTCTCGCTTTTCGATAATAACCCGGCACGCGTCAACACCATTGAGGCGCAGTTTCGCAAGGTAACGCCCGCCTTGATTCAAAAAACCGCGCGGGAGTATCTGCGGCGGACGAACCGCACCATTCTGGTTGTGGAGCCGGGAAAGGCTGCAACCGGGGCCCGTAAATCCGCTAAAGAGGGCAATTAAGGAGGGGAGCCATGGAAATGAGAAGAATCTTCAAGCTGATCGCTGTTTCAGGCATGGCTCTGAGCTGGAGCCTTGCAAGTCTGGCACAGAGCGCCGGCGCCACGCATAAAGAATTGCCGCCGGCGGGAGGTCCTCCCAAAGCTTTCCATTTGCCGCAAAAGGAAAAATTCACGCTGCCCAACGGGTTGCAGGTCACCATGGTTCCTTATGGCCACCTGCCCAAAGTCAGCATCACAGTCGTGGTGCGTGCGGGCACATTAAACGAGGCGCCCGGTCAGGTGTGGATGTCGGACTTGGTGGGCAGAATGATCAAGGAAGGCGGCACCGCTTCCCGCAGCGCCGAGCAGGTTGCTCAGCAAGCTGCTTCCATGGGAGGGTCCATTGACGTAAACGCGGGAGCCGACCAGACGCAAATCGTCCTGGATGTTCTCTCGGATTTCGGCACCAGGGCGGTTGCTCTCCTTGGCGACGTTGTAGAACATCCTTTGCTTCCGGAATCGGATTTGGCACGGATGAAGCAGGATGCGGAACGCAGACTCGCGATTGCCAGATCTCAGTCGCAGCCGCTCGCCCGCGAGCAGTTTATGAAGGCCCTTTACCCTGATCACCCGTATGGCCGGATCTTTCCGACGCAGGAAATGATCGCCAAGTACACCATCGCGGATGTGCAGAAATTCTACAAAGACAATTTCGGAGCGGCCAGGACTCACGTCTATGTGGCAGGCAAGTTCAACGAGGCTGCGATGAAGCAAGCGATTACGCAGGCGTTTTCTGCCTGGCCCAAAGGGGCGGCGCCACTCATTGATGTTCCCAAGCCGGTGACGAAGCGCGAATTCAGTCTCATCGACCGTCCCAACGCCGCTCAGTCAACCGTGTATGTCGGTCTTCCCACCGCTTATCCGGGCGAGCCGGACTTCATCCCGCTGTCAGTCACGAATACGCTATTGGGGGGATCATTTGGTTCCCGCATCACGTCCAATATCCGTGAGCAGAAGGGGTACACCTATTCGCCTTTCAGCCTGCTTTCAAGTCGGTATCATGACGCCTTCTGGGCGGAAGTGGCGGATGTAACCACGGCAGTGACGGGACCATCGCTCAAGGAAATCTTTTACGAAATTAACCGCCTGGCGAAGGAGCCGCCCCCCGAAGAGGAATTGAAAGGCATTCAGGACTACATTGCGGGTGTTTTCATTCTGCAAAACTCGTCGCGACAGGGCATCATTGGCCAGTTGGCATTCGCTGATCTCAACAATCTGGGTGACGACTATCTTGAGACGTACGTTAAGAAGGTTTACGCCGTTACGCCGCAGCAGGTGCAGCAGATGGCGCAGAAATATTTACCTACGGACAAAATGACAATTGTGGTGGTTGGCGACAAGTCAAAGATCGCCGATCAGCTCGTTCCGTACGAGCACAACGGCCAGTAGCAAGATACTCATCGATTCCCGGAAGTAAGGCACCGCGGGTTGTGTTTACGCCGTGGCCGTACCCGTCTGTGAGCTGGATCACACTGCGCATGATCGAAAAGCGGTATAAGTGCGTGGAACAGCAACACAGGAACCTGAGGAAAATGAGTTCTGCTCCCTCTCTTTCCCCTTGACAATACATGTATTTCGACTACCTTTATGGGCCAACAGATCGCTTGCTTCCGGAAAAGGATTCAAGGCGGCTGTTTTCCATTGAGCTCCAGAAGGGTTGAATGCTAGCAAGGATTGTTGTGGAAGGACAGACTTAGGACTTTGTTTGTTCGTACGTGAATTGCCGGTCACCGTGGCCGAAAAACACGAAGGAGACAACAATATGGCAGATGTAACAGACAGCGGTATGATGAAAGAGTGGTGGGCGAATCCTGCCGTAGTCGGGCTGATGGGATTCGGCTTAACCACGATGGCAACGGGTTTGCACAACGTTGGCTACTGGAGCGCCGGGCCGACCCTGGCCCTGGCAATCACCTTCGGCGGCACCGCGCAGTTCATTGCCGGAATTGTGGACCTGCGCAAAGGGAGTATCTTCGGCGGCTCCGCCTTCATGTCCTACGGCGCCTTTTGGTGGTCTCTGTTCGTGCTGCTTTACGTGCAGCCGAAGACGGGCATCCCGGCGGGCCATCCCGAGGAACTCGGGTTCTTCCTTATGTGGACTCTGTTCACATTCGCTTTTTGCATCGCAGTCCAGGGCGTTGGCAAGTTTCTTGCTGCTCTGTTCTGGCTGCTCTTTTTAGCCTTCGTCCTGCTCGATTTCGTAGTTGTGGGCAAGTGTCCGCCAGCCGTTGCCGGATGGGAGATCTTCATCACCGGACTCCTTGCCTGGTACATTGCCGCAGCCACACTGGCGAACGCAGTCTACAAGAGGAAGGTCCTTCCACTCTCGTAGATTCTGGGGTCGCGCGCGCGAGAAGATCACAGGGGAAACGCGAGTCCGTGACCGGGGCCGCGTTTCTGGATGCGCGCTGAACGTATCAGGCAAATTCGGGATGGTTTGAGATGAGCGGCTGGACGTTCTGCCGCGGGATGCTCTGGCAGAGGGTGTCTGCAACGGCGTAACGTCCAGCCAAGGTGATGTCTCCGCAGCAACGAGGGTACGCGCCGAGCTCGCCTTATCCTTCCCGCATGGATTAAGGTTTTCAGCGAGAATCGCAGTGGCTGGAAAGCGATCCGAGTTCCTTTTCCCGGCACGGTGTGCAGGAAAGGTCTGACGAGTCGATGGATCTCACAAACTGCGAGGCGGCATCTTATCCCCGCTTCAGGTCGCCGAATGTGATCTCCATCACGCACAAAGACGCCCGGTTGGAACTTGAAAATTGGATACGCGCAGCACTGGCGGACAGTGTAGGATATTTGCGTATTCGAACCAGCCACACACACCAGGTTGCAGCCCGCGCCTGCGGGGAGTATCTTCCGGTTCGAAAAACGAGAGGGGGTCAATAATTACCATGGCTGACGCTCGCTTGATGAAACCCACAGACCAAGAGACAGAGCTGACTGAAGCGCAGATTGCCGTCCATTGGAGAGAAGAACAGTATTACTACCCCAACGCAAAATTCATAGGCCAGTCCAACTTGAGCGACCCGGCCGTGAATGAGCGTTTTTCTGAAAAGAATTTTCCTGAGTGCTATCGCGAATACGCTGACCTGCTGAGCTGGGACCAGTACTGGCACACCACTCTCGATACCAGTGATGCGCCATTCTGGAAGTGGTTCGTGGGCGGGAAGCTGAATGTGTCATACAACTGCGTGGATCGCCACCTCGAGAAGTACAGGAATAAGGCCGCGTTTATCTTCGTCGGCGAGCCCGAAGAAGAGCCGCCCCTGGCCATCACCTACCAGGACCTTTATTACCGGGTGAACGAGATGGCGGCGCTGCTGCGCGATTTCTGCGGCCTCAAAACCGGGGATCGTGTGACCATCCACATGCCTGTGGTGCCGGAGTTGGCGGTTACCATGCTGGCTTGTGCGCGCCTGGGGTTGATTCATTCCGTTGTGTTCGGCGGCTTCAGCGGTGAAGCCTGCGGAATGCGCGCCGCAGATTCAGGAAGCAAAGTGCTGGTGACCATTGACGGTTACTACCGCGGTGGCCAGATGACGGACCACAGAGAAAAAGCCGACCTCGCTGTGGCAGTCGCACAGAAGGAAGGACAGAAGGTAGAGAAGGTGCTGGTGTGGCGCCGTGAAGCGGGAAAATATCATTCCGCCAAACCCATGGTGCAGGGCCGGGACTTTTTTGTCGATGAAGTCCTGAAGAAGTATCACGGCCAGATCGTGGAGCCTGTCTCCATGCCTTCCGAAGCGCCGCTCTTCCTGATGTACACCAGCGGAACCACGGGCCGGCCCAAGGGGTGCCAGCACGGCACCGGCGGCTACCTTGCTTACGTCACGGGAACGTCAAAGTACATTCAGGACATTCACCCCGAAGACGTGTACTGGTGCATGGCCGATATCGGCTGGATCACCGGGCATTCCTACATCGTCTATGGGCCACTGGCGTTGGCGGCGACCAGCGTTTTGTTCGAAGGTGTGCCGAATTATCCTGACGCGGGCAGGCCGTGGCGGGTGGCCAAGCGCCTGAACGTAAATATTTTCCATACCTCGCCGACGGCCATACGCATGCTGCGCAAGGCCGGACCGAGCGAGCCACCCAAATATGATTACCATTTCAAGCACATGACGACTGTGGGCGAGCCAATCGAGCCGGAAGTGTGGAAGTGGTATTACGAGGTCGTCGGAAAGGGAGAAGCTGCCATCGTGGACACGTGGTGGCAAACCGAAACCGGCGGTTTCCTGTGCAGCACCAAGCCGGCCATCGATCCCATGAAGCCGGGCAGCGCCGGTCCGGCGGTCCCAGGCATTTACCCCGTGATTTTCGACGAGGAAGGCAAAGAGGTAAAACCGGGCTCCGGTAAAGCAGGCAACATCTGTATTCGCAATCCCTGGCCGGGGATCTTTCAGACCATCTGGGGCGATCGCGACCGCTTTGTTCGCCAGTACTACCAGAAATACAACAAGAATAAGCAGAGCAAGGACTGGCGCGATTGGCCGTATTTCGCAGGTGATGGCGCGGTTCAGGCGCCGGATGGATATTTCCGCATTCTGGGCCGCGTGGATGACGTGATAAACGTCGCTGGACACCGCCTGGGCACCAAGGAATTGGAATCAGCGTGCCTGACAGTGGAGGAGGTCGCTGAAGCGGCTGTCATTCCTGTTGCCGATGAGGTCAAAGGCAGGGTCCCGGAGGTTTATGTTTCACTGAAACCGGGCGTTCCCCATGGCGGCGGCTTGATAGAGGAGAAGATCAAAGAAGCCATCGACGCGCAGATTGGCAAAATTGCACGGCCGCGCAAGGTACACGTGGTTCCTGATATGCCGAAGACGCGTTCAGGCAAAATCATGCGCCGTGTTCTGGCAGCCATCTCCAACCAGATGGATACCGGAGACGTGACGACGCTGGCCAATCCTGACGTCGTTGAGCAGATCCGGGTCATGGTACAGGGAAGCAAGAAGCTCGTGACCAAGGACGCGCCGGAAGACATCAAGAGGTTCGGAGAAGAGGCGTAGGCTTTAGTCTGGCAGAACAGAAAATGCAGTGAGCCGTATCATGAAAGAACGGTTGTGCATGCTGAACTGAGGAGGCGTCAATGAAGGAAAAAGAAAAGAAGGCCAAGGGTGTATCGCGAAGAGATTTCATCAAGTTGGCTGGTGGAAGCGGGATGGCTGCCGGTGCGCTCGGCCCGGCGTTCTTGTTCCCGGAACGCGCAGCGGCGCAGCAGAAAACCCTGAAAATTGCGCAGTGGAGCCACTTCGTCCCCGCTTACGACGTCTGGTTTGACAACACGTTTTGCAAGGAGTGGGGTAAAAAACATAACACAAACGTAATGGTTGATCACATCAACCTGACCGAGCTTCCTGCGCGGGCCGCGTCCGAGGTGTCTGCGAAAAAGGGACACGATCTTTTCATGTTCCTGTCGCCGCCGGCGGCATTTGAGGCGCAGGTGATTGATATGAGCCATGTCTATCAGGAGGTCGAGAAGAAGCACGGCAAGAAAATTGACCTGGCTCACAAGTCCACGTTTAATCCGAAGACGAAGAAGTACTTTGCCTTCTCTGACTCCTACGTGCCCGATCCGGGGAACTATTACAGGGATTGGTGGGCGGATGCCGGTTTCCCGAATGGACCAAACACTTACGATGACCTGCTCAAAGGCGGCAAGAAAATCAAGGATAAGACCGGGCACCCAGTGGGAGTCGGACTATCTCAGGAACTCGATACCAGCATGGCTCTGCGAGCCATATTGTGGTCGTTTGGCGGCGCCGAGCAGGATATCCACGGAAACGTTACGATTAACTCCAAGCACACGATCGACGCGCTGAAGTATGTCAAAGCTCTTTACCAGGAGACGATGACCGCGCAAGTGTTCACGTGGGATCCGTCTTCAAACAACCGTGCCATGGTCTCCGGCCAAACCTCGTATATCCAGAATGCAATTTCGGTAACGAGACAGACGGAAAGAGATCACATGCCGACGGACAGTCACATCATGATCTGCAAGG
>JBLMYN010000132.1:0-2731 GCA_050258305.1 Actinomycetota bacterium | reverse complement strand
AGAGAAAATCCGCCGTTTGGTAAGATAGTCGGCTGCACATCCAATCGCACCATACTCCTTGCCGCAAAGGACCTTGCGCATGAATCATAAAGCCGTCATAAGGCCACGCTCCGGCCTGCTCATTCTTATTTTCATTGTTAGCGTTCTCACTGCTGCGCCCAAAGCTCTTGCTGTCGAAAACCAGGGCGCGGAAATTGCACGCTGGAAGCACCAAGCCGCCAATGTCACCATCATTCGCGACGACTGGGGCATTGCGCACGTTTATGGAAAGACGGACGCCGATGCCGTGTTCGGCGCAGAGTATGCGCAGGCTGAGGACGATTTCAATCGCGTCGAGACAAACTACGTCAATGCTATGGGGCGCCTGGCCGAGGCCGAAGGTGAGTCAAAAATCTACCAGGACCTGCGCATGAAGCTCTTCATTGATCCTGTGGTCTTGAAGAAGCAATACGCGCAAAGCCCGGAGTGGCTCAAGAAGCTGATGAACGCCTTTGCCGACGGTCTGAACTTCTACCTCTACAAACACCCCGAGGTGAAACCGCGCGTTATCAAGCGATTCGAGCCCTGGATGGCGCTTTCCTTTACCGAAGGAAGCATTGGCGGGGACATTGAACGCGTGAACATCAGAGAGCTTGAGGCCTTTTACGGCAAAGGTCCAGCGGCCCAATCAGCTCGAATCTCCAACCCTGACCCTGCCGACGACATGGCCGAGCCTACAGGTTCGAATGGCATGGCCATCGCCCCGTCAAATACGGCTGATCACCATGCGCTGTTGTTGATCAATCCGCACACGTCATTCTATTTCCGCTCGGAGTTGCAGATGGCGAGCGAGGAAGGTTTGGACGCCTATGGCGCCGCTACCTGGGGCCAGTTTTTCATCTATCAGGGATTTAACCCGCACGTCGGCTGGATGCACACCTCGAGCGGCGTGGATGCTGTGGATGAGTACCTGGAAACGGTGACGAAAAGAGGCGGCACCTACTATTACAAGTACGGCAAGGAAGAGCGGCCGGTTATCGAAAGAGAGATCACGGTCGCTTACACAACTGCTCATGGAATGGCGCAGAAGAAATTCACAGCCTACTTCACGCATCACGGTCCCATCATCCGCGAGGAAAACGGCAAGTGGGTAAGCATCGCGCTGATGCAGACGCCAATCAAGGCTCTGACTCAGTCTTATCTGCGCACCAAAGCCACGGATTTCAAGTCCTACCTGAAAACCATGGAGCTCAGGGCAGACTCCTCCAACAACACGATCTTTGCCGATTCTGACGGCGATATCGCCTACTATCAGGCAAATTTTATTCCCCGGCGCAGCACCAAATTCGATTTCACCAGGCCGGTGGACGGCAGCAATCCCGAGACAGACTGGCATGGACTTCTTCCCCTGGACGAGACACCGCATCTGCTGAATCCGAAGAGCGGGTGGGTTTACAACTCCAACGACGCGCCATGGTCAGCAGGAGGCCCCGGGAGCCTGAAGAAGGAAGATTATCCCGCGTACGTGGAGATGGGAGGCAAGTCAGCCCGCGGACTGCACGCCATCAAGGTCCTCGAAAACAAAAAGAATTTCACGCTCGATTCACTCATTGCTGCCGCGTTCGATAGTTATCTCACATGGTTTGATAAGCCGCTGCCTGCATTGATGAAGGCCTGGAACGAAGCGCCATCTTCAAACCCGCTCAAAGAAAAACTCTCAGAGCAAATCGCGGCCCTTCGAGGTTGGGACCACCGGTGGTCCGTTAACTCTGTGCCCACATCACTGGCTGTATTTTGGGCAGTGGAGGTCCAGCATCACGAGTACGCCGAGGCAAAGAAGGCGGGCTTTTCCGTTGAAGATTACGCTGCCAGCAAGACGTCGCCCGAAATTCTGCTACAGGCGCTCGCGGATGCATCTGACAAGCTGCAGGGCTCTTTCGGGACATGGAAAACTCCCTGGGGAACTATCAACCGGTTCCAGCGCATTAACGACAATATCGAACCGTCATTTAATGATGCCGACCCGAGTATACCTGTGGGCTTTACTTCCGGAATCTGGGGATCGCTGGCCTCATTTGGGGCCCATGCGTATCCCAACACAAAGAAATGGTACGGAACCAGCGGCAACAGCTTTGTCGCGGTGGTGGAGTTTGGTAAGCGCATACGCGCCAGAGCTGTGACGGCCGGCGGTGAAAGCGGCGACCCAAAGTCCCGCCATTTCAACGATGAAGCTGTGCGATACAGCACGGGCAACTTGCGCGAGGTGTACTTTTACCGCTCGCAGCTCAAAGGGCACACCGAACGGCAATACCATCCGGGAAGCTGATCGCGGGGCTGAAACTCGTTGCAAGTCGTGTTCTCCTGTGCGGATGCCTTTATCAGAAAGGAAGAATTTTGATGCCAAATTTGCGGATGTTTTTATCTCCCATGCTTCTCACGTTTGTTGCCGGAACTCTCCTGGCGGCAGCACAGAATCCCGTTGCGAAGGGGCCAGTCCAGGTCATTGAAGTGAGCGCCCGCAAATATAAGTTCACTCCCAACGTCATTCAAGTGAAAGATGGTTCCCGGGTGGAAATCAAGGTTCACTCGGTGGATGAAACGCACGGAATCAAACTGAGCCTGTATCCGGAGGGCAGCCATGACAAGTCCAGCCCGGGGCTCCTGTTTCAGAATCCGAAGGATAACGGCAAGGTGGAGAAAGGAAAAGACCAGATCCTCAACTTTGTAGCGCAGCGTCCCGGCACTTACAAGT
>JBLMYN010000131.1:0-17703 GCA_050258305.1 Actinomycetota bacterium | reverse complement strand
GTTCAAATGTTCAAAGTTCTGCGGCTTCGGCCATCATCGTATGAAAGGCGAGCTGGTCGTGGAGCAGTAGCGAGCATTTCCGCCCGCCGTTCGGGGCACGCCGCTCCCGGTACCTGTGCAGGTGCAGTGCAGTCTTAGGGCCTTATCCTGGCCAGCGTTAGATGCACGGTTGTGTATCTGGTTGGACGGCCGATTCTTATAATCGTGCGCGTTTGCAGCCGTTAACCAACCCCCTGCGTCTGCAGGCGATGCAACTCGAAATATTCAAATGGAAATCAATCTTTAAGAGGCGTAGTACTACAAAAGGACTGCTGCGCGGGATTGGTCGCGCCTTGATATAAATATTGAAAGAGGACAGGACCTGAAATGTTCGAGTTTCATGTATCCCGGAAGGCGCGCGACCGATATGGGTTTGATGAGACGCTGTTCTCGCTGAGCGGCAACGTCATTTTTGCCAACCTGCCGGCCAGCCGTGAGTTTGCCAATCGCATGAACCGTGTGCGCGAGGTCGAGCGTCATCCGGAGCTGGCCGTCAACCCAGGCGCTCTGAATGCCATGGGCCTTATCGACGAAGCTTTGCATGCGGTGTTGGCGCAATACCGTCAGCGTTACCCGAACGTAATGAGCACGGCGCTCGACTGGCTCGGCTCCCGGCTGGGTACGGAGGGTCTGGAAAAAACCCTGCAGGGTTTTGTGCAGCATTTCCCGCCGGTTGCGGTGTACAGGAACCAGCAGACTGCGGCCGAATGGCTTTCCGGTTCCAGTGAAGGTGTTTCTCACCGCAATGTCGCGCTCGAAGAATTGCTGCTGTTGTGGCTGGAGAACCTGAATCCTGCCTTCCAGCCATTCAAGGAACTGTTCGATGATGCTCCGCTGGCCCAGGCAACCGCCTACAGGCAACTCACCGGCGCTGTGCGCGAATACTTTGAGACTGAGCCAACATTTGGTTCCGGAAACCAGACCCTGATCGAAATGCTGCGGGCCCCAGCGCTGGCCTCGCCGGAGTCGCTGGAGGGGCAAATCGCCTTCATTCGGGAGCAATGGGCGCCCCTGCTTGGCGAACTCTTCCGCAAGATGCTGATCGCCATTGACGTGCTGAAGGAAGAAGAGATGGCCGTGTGGATGCGCTTTCATCCTCCGGGCCACCACTTTGGCGGGGCGCAGACCTGGGGCGATTCCAGCGCAGGCGCGGTTCCCCAGTTTACGCCCGGCGATTACGAATATGAGCGCTTCAGCCCGGACCTGGACTGGATGCCACAAACGGTGATGATGGCCAAAAGCGTGTACGTTTGGCTTCATCAGCTCTCAGTTTCTTACCGCCGGGAGATCACCCGCCTGGATCAGATACCGGATGAAGAACTGGATGTGCTGGCGCGCCGCGGCTTCAATGGCCTGTGGCTGATTGGGTTGTGGGAGCGCAGCCGGGCTTCGCGGATGATCAAACAGATGTGCGGCAATCCTGAGGCGGCCGCATCCGCGTACTCACTGCTGGATTACAACATTGCGGAGGAACTGGGCGGAAACGAGGCCTACCAGAACTTGCGGGAACGCGCCTGGGCACGCCGCATAAGGCTGGCCAGCGATATGGTCCCGAATCACATGGGGATTGATTCGCGCTGGGTGATTGAGCATCCTGACTGGTTCATATCGCTGCCGTACAGCCCTTTTCCAGCGTACGGCTTCAACGGAGCGGATGTTTCCCACGATGGCCGGGTCGAAGTCAAGATTGAAGATCATTATTTTGATCGCACCGACGCCTCCGTGGTGTTCCGGCGGCTCGACCGCTGGAGCGGGGATACGCGCTACGTTTATCACGGAAATGATGGAACAAGCTTCCCCTGGAACGACACTGCGCAACTCAACTATCTGAAGCCTGAGGTGCGGGAAGCGGTCATCCAGACAATTCTGCATGTCGCGCGGATGTTCCCGATTATCCGTTTTGATGCCGCCATGACGCTGACTAAACGCCATTACCAGCGGCTATGGTTTCCGGAGCCGGGAACCGGAGGCGCGATTCCCACGCGCGCCGAGCATGGCCTCACCAAGGCTGAGTTCGATGCCGCCATGCCAAATGAGTTCTGGCGTGAGGTGGTGGACCGCGTAGCCGCGGAAGCCCCGAACACGCTGCTGCTGGCCGAGGCCTTCTGGCTGATGGAGGGATATTTCGTCCGCACTCTGGGCATGCATCGTGTTTACAACAGCGCATTCATGAACATGCTGCGCGACGAAGAGAACGCCAATTACCGCAACGTCATCAAGAACACACTGACCTTCGATCCCGACGTGCTCAAGCGCTACGTGAACTTCATGAACAATCCTGACGAGCGCACAGCCGTGGACCAGTTCGGCAAGGGCGACAAGTATTTCGGTGTGTGCACGCTCATGGCAACTCTACCCGGACTCCCCATGTTCGGTCACGGACAGATTGAAGGCTTTACCGAGCGCTACGGGATGGAGTACCGGCGCGCCTACTACGATGAGCGGCCGGATAGCTGGCTGGTGGCGCGGCATGAGCGGCAGATTTCGCCCCTGCTGCACAGGCGCCGTGTGTTTGCGGAAGTCCGCGATTTTCTGCTGTACGACTTTTATACCGATCACGGGAACGTGAACGAGGATGTATTTGCTTATTCCAACCGCAGCGGTGACGAGCGTGCGCTGGTAGTGTTCAACAACCGCTATGCGAGCACGCGCGGGTGGGTGCGAGTTTCCGCGGCCTACGCGGAGAAGACGCCCGACGGCGGTAAACACCTGCGGCAACGCACGCTGGGCGACTCGTTTGCGCTCTCCCGCGAACCTTCCATGTTCGCCGCCTGCCGTGACGCCGTGAGCGGC
Source organism: Actinomycetota bacterium (assembly GCA_050258305.1). GTDB lineage: Bacteria > Acidobacteriota > Terriglobia > Terriglobales > Acidobacteriaceae > Angelobacter. The sequence goes on along the minus strand of JBLMYN010000131.1, from coordinate 14,871 downwards.
ATGGAGTTCTTGTACAGATCGCATGATCTGGCCGAGCGGGGAATCCACCTTGAGCTGCACGCCTATCAGTGCCAGGTGTTCCTGGAATGGCGCGACCTCCGCGAAGATGACGCCCATCCATGGGGGCCGCTTTGCGATCAGCTCGCCGGTCGAGGCGTCAGCAGCCTGGAGGATGCACTGTTTGTTCTGCGGCTGCGGCCGATTCACGATGCGCTGCGCACGGTTACCGCGGCGGACGTCGCCGAACAACTCGCCGGACTTGCCTGCATGGCTGAAGGGCCGGCGAGATCTCGTGAAGTCAAGGCGGCCCTTCAGGAACTTGAGAATCGCGCAGCCGCCCTGCTGGAAGCCGTGCAACACTACCTCTCTGGCACAGAAGCGCGCGACACGGGGTTAACACCGCCTCCGGACTGGCGCCCGCATGCCAGAGTCTCCAGGCAGTCATTTCTTGACCGCGTAAATGCCGCGTTGGCGCTTCCCGCCCTCAGCCGTAAAGCGGGAGTGCGATGGCCGGTGGAAGTGAAAGCTGTTTTGCCGCTGGATAAACCAGGAGCGGAGTCGGCAGCCGTGTGGAGCGCCGTTCTGGGATGGTGCGCGGTGGAATCTCTCGGTTGCCTGCTTGATCCAGGTCGCCGGGAGTTGGCTGCAGCCCGGATTTTTGATGCTCTTCGCTTGCGTGAACCGCTCGCGCAATCCGCTGCTGAAGCTGCTTCAGCCGGCATGGAACACGACGGTGAAGAGAAGTGGCGGGTGGCGGCACGGCTGCGCGCGAGCTTTGCTCATTCCTCGCGGTCGAGCGCACCCTATAGCTGGATTCATGATCCTGATGTTGCCTGGGTGATGGGTGTGCACCAGTTTGAAGGCGCCACCTACGTTTTAAAGCAGCAATTCGAGAGACTGCTGGGCTGGATGGCATTTCGCGGCATGCTCGATGCCTGCATCGCCCAACCCGCTGACGCGGAAAAGATTTCCCTGGTAGCCGAAGAAATCCAGGCTCGGGCCAGCGCAATGGACAAGGCCGGGTACAGGGTGGAAGCTCTGGAAGAATCAGAGATGCTCGATGTCCTGCCCGAATCGGAAGAAAAGAAACCGGAAAAAATCTAGCCGGAGATCGCTTTCAGGCGCCAAGCTCTTCACGGACTTTGTCTGAGAGGTTCCTGCCGCAGATGATGACGGCAACGGTTTTGCCCTGGTAACGTTCGCGTTCTTTCAAAAACGCAGCCAGCGCCACCCCGGCAGCTCCTTCCATGAGCCATCCTTTTTTGTCGCGCACGAGGCGCATGGCGCTAAGAATCTGGGCTTCACTCGCCAGCACAGAACGGTCAATCACGCGACGGCAGACCTCCAGCGTCAATGATTCCGGCTCCAATCCGCCTGCGGTGCTTTCTGATACTGTCGGGTGCTCCTGCACCTCAACAATTTTCCCGGCTTTGATTGATTCATAGAGCACGGGGGAATTCTCCGGCCAGCAGCCGACGATTTCTGTGTGCGGCGATGCGGATTTCAGGTACGTTCCAATGCCGCCAATCAGACCGCCGCCTCCAACGGCGACAAAAACAGCATCCATGTGGCCGGCCTGCTGCAGGAGTTCCACCGCAATCGTGCCCTGGCCGGCCATTACGTCCACATCGTTATAAGGAGAGATAAAGACCCTGCCCGTCTTTTCCGCGGTGGCGCGCGCGGCCAATTCCGCATCCAGAGGGTCAGCGCCGATCCTGCGAATGCTCGCGCCAAGCTCACGGATACGCTGCGTTTTTGCTGGAGAAACGTGCTCCGATACAAATACCTCGGCGGCGATACCGGCGCGCCTTGCGGCGGCGGCAACTCCCATTCCATGATTCCCATTTGAGGCCGCAATGACTCCGGCCTCAGCCTGCGATCGGGAAAGCGAAAGAATTTTGTTGCTGGCGCCGCGGAATTTAAACGACCCTGTCTGCTGCAGGTCTTCACGCTTAAAGAAGAGTTTTGCCGCTGCGTTTGGGATCAACGAAGATGCGTCGTCGAGCTGCGTCTTCAGGACCGATGTTCGAATCCGCTCGCAGGCGGCCAATACCGCACCTGATGTGAGCGCCGGCTGTGCAGACGCAGTGTCTGTTTGCATCGGATTCATAGGCCTAGATTGTGCCACGTCCTGCATCCAACCGGCTAAGGACAACGCCATGGTCAAGTCCACTTGCATAAATCGGGCTGGATATGTTGGTATTTTCACAGACAATTTGGCCGTGTGTGGCGGATTCACTTGTCGGCGCCCGGCAAGGCCGAAGGTCTATTTCGGAACCAGGGGGGAAAATGTCTCTTCCGTGGTTTGATCGCGTATTATTCTCCGCTGTGCAGAAGGCCGTCGGTCCAGCCCCGGTGCGGCTTGCGATGGGACTGCCCAGGAACAACATCGCTTCCGTCCCATCGGCAGTTCCCACCATATGGATCAAGGATCGCTCCACTCTTCTTGCGCTTGTACGCAATCCTCAAATCAATTTTGGCGATTTATATGGCGACGGCCGAATTGAAATTGAGGGCGACATTGTGGATGTAATTGAACGGCTGTACCAGATTCCAGTGTCGTTGTCGGCGAGCCTTTACTCCCGGTGGCTGAGCTGGCTGGAGTCAAACTCACTTCGTGGGTCCCGGCATAACATCCACCGTCACTACGATATTTCCAACGACTTTTACGGGCTCTGGCTTGATCCGGAGATGGTGTATACCTGCGCTTACTTTCCCGAGCCGAATGCCACGATTGAAGAAGCGCAGCGTGCCAAGATGGACCTGGTCTGCCGGAAAGTGTGGCTGCGGCCCGGAGAAACCGTAGTCGAGGCTGGATGTGGATGGGGATCCCTGGCGCTGCACATGGCTGCACGGTATGGCGTCAAGGTGAAGGCGTTCAATATCTCCCGCGAGCAGATTGCGTTCGCACGCGACCGCGCCCAGCGCGAGGGATTGGCCTCCCGCGTTGAATTCATAGAAGATGATTACCGCAATATCAGCGGCCGCGCTGACGCTTTCGTCTCTGTTGGAATGCTGGAACACGTAGGCAGGAATCATCATGCTGAGATGGCGCGGACAATCTGGCGCACCATCGGCGACCAGGGCCGTGGATTGCTGCACTTCATCGGACGCAACCGTCCCCGAGCTATGAATGCATGGATTCGCCGCAGAATTTTTCCCGGCGCCTATCCGCCGGCTCTGCGGGAAGTCATGCAATTTCTTGAGCCTCACGAATTCAGCGTGCTCGACGTCGAAAATCTTCGCCAGCACTACGCCCGTACCTGTGAATGCTGGCTCAAAGCATTTGAGGATCACTTTCATCATGTTGCGGCGCAACTGGGAAGCCGCTTTGCCAGGATGTGGCGTTTGTACCTGGCCGGCTCAACCGCCGCCTTTCGTTTTGGCAGCCTGCAACTTTTCCAGGTGGTCTTTGCCGGAAAAGAGTGCGCATCCCAACCTTGGAACCGGTCGTATCTTTACCAGCCCGATGTTGAGGGCCAGGAACAAGAATGCGTTCGTGCGACGTCCTGATTGTCGGGGCAGGGCCCGCCGGATCCTCTTGCGCCTGGGGACTGCGCTCGTCCGGCCTCGATGTCGTAATGCTCGACAAATCTTCCTTCCCACGCGACAAGATCTGCGGCGGCTGGATTACACCGTTTGTCCTTGAAGCGCTGCAAGTTGATCCTCTCGATTACGCCCGGGGCAGGACGTTGCAGCCGATCTCCGCTTTTCGCGTGAGCTGCCTGGGGCAGAAAGAAGTTGCGGTTGATTACGGGCGGCCGGTCAGCTATGGCATCCGGCGGCGGGAGTTCGACGACTATCTGCTGCGCCGCTGTGGCGCCGAGGTGCGTGAAAATGTCGCCATCAAGAGCATCGAGCGGCACTGCGGCGGATGGATAGTGAACGGCGAACTCAGGGCCCCGCTGCTGATCGGCGCGGGCGGCCATTTCTGTCCCGTTGCGCGTGCTGTGGGCGGCCGCATGTCAGAGATTCCTGTTGTAGCACAGGAAATTGAATTTCCCATGGACTCATCGCAGCAGGCATCCTGCCGCATTTCCGCCGAAACTCCTGAATTGTTCTTTTGCCGCGACCTTCAGGGTTATGGCTGGTGTTTTCGTAAGGGGAATTTCCTGAACGTCGGACTCGGCCGGCTCGACCAGCACAGGCTCAGCGAACACGTCACTGATTTTGTGCAGCTTTTGCGCAGCACCGGAAAGATAGGGTTTGACCTGGCCCACCACTTCGCCGGACACGCATATCTGCTGTACGGATGCTCGCCGCGCAGGCTGGTGGATGACGGGCTCATGCTGATCGGCGATTCCGCCGGGCTCGCTTATGCTCAGAGCGGGGAAGGCATTCGCCCAGCATTGGAATCCGGGCTGATCGCTGCGCGCGTTGCGGTGGCGGCAGCAGGAGACTATTCCGCCGCGCGCCTGGCCCAATACCCTGTCCTGTTACAGCAGCGGTTCGGCCGAGGCAGCACCTCCGCGGAGAAAATCGGAAGGAGGATTCCCCATTTTCTGCGCAACCTGGCGGCGCGCATGCTGCTCAGGAACGAGTGGTTCTGCCGGCACATGGTGGTGGAGAACTGGTTCCTGCGGATGAACGATCCCCCATTGCCGCACCTGTTACCTGTTCAGACGCCGCAACTTTCGCGAGTGGCCATCTAGGCGAGCCTGTCGTTTATTTCTGCTGCATGGATTGCAGATATTCAGTAACGTTCTGCAGCCTCACGTAGCCATAGTCGCGGTCATTCTCAATCTGATGGAAAATGGGTCCCCAGATCGGCATTTCGCGCGAGCCGTGCGCGATGAGCACTTCGTCGCCCGAAATCAGGCTGCGAATACGCGCGGCGGGGAATACACCTGCATTCCGCCTTGCGATGGTGGTGAGATCCGGCAGGGGATCCTTGAGAGCGGGGGCAACCGGACCGCTGCCTCGCCCGTCAGCGCCATGGCATGGAGCGCAGTGGGCCCGATAAAGATCCGGTCCCTTCAGAGAATAGATGAGCCGCTCAATGTCTTTCTGCTTTTGTGATTTTGCATACTCATCAAAAGACGCAGCTCCAACCAGCGCGACTACGGTGAATAGAATAGCCAGACCAAAGAGAGAATATCCGCTCCGCTGACGTTTCATAGAGAGCTCCTGTACCCGTTTCCATGGTGGTACGCGGCGTTGAGCGCGCGCTGTGACCGGGGTCACCGGAGGTCTCTGATCAGAACTGGAGCACCCCTGCGCCGCGTATTCCATCGTGCTTAAGGACATTCAGCGCCTGGTTTGCCTGATGGAAAGGAAAAAGCTGCACTTCCGTGCGGATAGGTATTTCGGCGGCGACGCGCAGAAAGTCGCGGCCATCCTCGCGAGTGTTGTTGGCCACGCTCTTGATGGACCGCTCCTGATAGAGCAGCGGGTATTCGAAGCGCGGGATCGGGCTCATGTAGATTCCGCCCAGAACCAGTGTGCCACCTTTGCGCAGCGCCTGAAGCGCCGGGGGGACCAGTTCGCCTGCCGGTGCGAAGATAATCGAGGCGTCAAGCTTCTCAGGGGGCGGCTCAACCGCGCCGCCTGCCCAAGCGGCGCCCAGTTCGGCGGCAAGCCGGCGGTGTTTTTCCTCACGCGTACACACGAAGATTTTTGTCCCCCAGTGTCGCGCAACCTGAATACATACGTGCCCGGCTGCTCCGAAACCGTAGATCCCAAGGTTTCCGCCGGACTGAATCCCTGAGAGGCGCAGGCAGCGAAATCCAATAATTCCCGCGCACAATAAAGGCGCGGCCTGCAGGTCGGCAAAGCCTTCCGGCAGAGGATAGACAAAATCCTGATGCGCCGCCGTGAACTCGGCGAAGCCGCCGTCATTCGTGTAGCCGGTGAATTCCGGAGAGTCGCAGAGATTTTCGTGCCGGCTGCGGCAATAGAAGCAGTGGCCGCACGTTTTGTGCAGCCATGGAATGCCTACTCTCGTCCCAACCCCGTATCTGGCCGCGCCGGAGCCCGTCTTTTCAATGACACCTACGATCTGATGTCCTGGTATGACAGGGCTCTTACGCGGCGGCAACTCGCCTTCAACCACATGCAGGTCGGTCCGACAGATGCCACAGGCAGTTACTCGCACCAGGACTTCATCCGGGCCGGGAACCGGCGCGGGTACTTGCGAGAGTTCCAGCGGATTACTTTCGACCGGGGCAGGCTTTTTCAGCAGCCAGGCTTGCATAGCTCTATTCTAGAAAATTTGATGATCACGCTGCATTAGACGAAGCTTCCGATACAGGCGTACGGATAATCTGCACCGAACACGGCGCATGCCGGGCCACCGCCTCTGAGATGCTGCCCAGGATAATCCGGTCGATCCCTCTGCGATCGCGACTGCCGAGCACAATCAGATCAGGATTCCACTCCGCCGCATAATCGAGAATCGCCTTTCTGGCATCGCATTCCACGACAACACTGGTCGTATGAAATCCCGCCTGGCGGAGCGTTCTTGCGGTGCTTTCCACCAACTCATGGGCCCAACGGCGCTCACGGTCAAGAAATTCTTTAACCTCTCCGGCAAACTCGGGACCTGTCCCAAAGCTGAAATTCTCAGGGAAGAGACGCGGCCATTCAATGGCATGCAGCACATGTACGTCTGTGCCATCTGTGCGGAACTGCCTGACTAAAGCCTGGGTTGCCGCATGTGAACAGTGCGATCCGTGCGTAGCTAAAAGAATCCTCATATTCCGCATCGCCTGTGGCCGAACTTCAATTAACACTATGCGGCGCGCAAGGTCGAGCAACAGTGATCCATATCACCGTGCTCTGTGTTTGCGGAAACCATCCAGAGCGGCTTTTCTTGCCTTGAATTGGTGATGTGATTTCGCACATATAAAGATCGAGCTTGTACCGGTGTGACACTTATCACAGGAAAATCCAGAGATCACAGCTAAAGTGGCTGTTATTCACCTGCACGAGGTAAGGGACGTGGTTTCACAGTGTGCTAATCCAGGATGCCGGGTGCCCTTTTTGTATTTTCGAGAGGGCCGGCTCTTTGCCGTGCCCCGCAGGAACTCTGCATCGACGGAATATTTCTGGCTTTGTGGAGCCTGCGCGCAGGAAGTGGAGCTGGAATTCGGTGGCCTCAATGACCACGACCGCGAGCACGGTCCTACCGTGGTCACCCGCGAGGGGCGCCAAACCCACCCATGATCGTCAGCCTCGCTATCCGTAGCCGGATACGCTGATTGCCGGCAGTCATCAAATCGTAAGAATGGAAGGGAGTAAGACGGGCAGGTCTGGAACTCCGCACCGGACTCCGGCGGATCCTGCTCACCGTGGAAATGTGAGCGCCATCACTGCCGAAAAGAATTCCATGGGCAAACATTGAAGAAGGAGGTTCGGCATGCAAGCCGTCGTGGTTCCCATTGTCCCGGCGATTGCGATCCGGAGTATCCTCTACGCAACCGATTTCTCTTCCGTCTCGAAAAGAGCTCTTGCGGTGGTTGGCGCCATTGCGCGCCGCTATCACTCCCAGGTTTACATAGCAAATGTGCGCTCTCCGTGGCCTTACACCATGGCGACGCCCGAAGCTGTCTGCGTTGTGGAACGAAAGCGCGAGCAGGAAAGCCTTGCCGCTTTGGACCGGCTGCTGCATAGTCCGGAACTGGAGGGAGTGGCTGCCAGCGCGCTGACGGAAACAGGCGATCCCGCGCTGGAACTGAAACGCGCCGTGCGGGACTACAACATTGATTTGACCGTGCTGGGAACTCATGGCCGAACCGGGCTGATGCGGCTGCTGATGGGATCTGTCGCGGAAGAACTCTTTCGCAACCTGGAGTGTCCGGTGATTATTGTCGGTCCGCGGTTCGTGAACCGGCTGGCGCCGCCAGACGGAACTATTCATACCATTTTGTACCCGACGGATCTCTCTCCCGAATCGAAAGCCGCGTTCAGGTATGCGGCGTCGCTCGCAGTTGAGTATCAGGCGAAAATTGTGCTGCTGCACACCATTCCGGCACGCAACGCGCTGAGCTCGATTGTCACCGAGACAGTCACACTCGCGCGCAATTCCGTCAGGCGCATGTTCTGTTCTGACATGGATCCCAGGTGCGACTTCCAGATTGTGGTGGACTTTGGCGAACCGGCTGAGAGGATTCTGGCTTGTGCCCGCGACTTCCAGGCAGGATTGATTGCTTTTGGCGTAAAACCTGCAGGCGAGACCAGTACGCATTTTCGCAACACTGTGGCGTACCGCGTGGTTCTGAACGCAGAATGTCCGGTTTTGACCTGCCGGTAGGAGGCACAACGTGAACTCTGCAAAGAGCGGAACAATGACCGTAACCAGCGCGCCTGGCAGGAAGCCCGCGTCAGAAGTCGGGACACAAGTGCCTGAAAGCTTTCACGCTCATGAGATTGGCAAAAAGGCCTGGGTCCCGTTCTGCGGCTGGTTAAGCGCCACGCTCTCCGGCATGAGAACGAGCATCATCCGTGACGAGGGCAGTGACATACCCGTGGTGGAATGCCTGGACCGGCCACTGGTAGGGGCTGAGCCTGTTGTGCTGGCCAATGGTGTAAGCGCCATCAATGTTTCCATCCGCATGGACGGCAAAGTGCATACGTTCGAGGTAGCGGGACCTTCCTGGCTTCGCCTGCACTATAACGCAGCCGGATTCGTTGTCAGAGTGGAAATCGGCTACCCTGAAGGTAAGCTGATGCTGATTTTCACCGGCAAACCCGCTCCCGGGACCATTTTCACCGGCAACAGTTGGGGCGAGTAAGCAAAACGCTGCCGCCGCATACAACTTTATCTTCCGCAGCGGATCGGCGCGACCTGGCTCTCCTCTATCGTGAATTAAGCCTGTTCCAGTTGCAATGCCGGGCGCTTCCTGGCCGGACGAACCATGCCCAGGGCAGCGCGGAGCTTCACCCGGGCTTTGTGCAGTTGTGAGCGGCTCGCGCCTGAAGTGATGCCCAGCAACAGGGAAATGTCCTGGTGCCGGTACCCATGCAGATCATGCAGCATGAGAACACTGCGATACCGCGGTGACAGGGAGTTCAGAGTTGCGCGGAGGCAGATGTGCTCATCGATATCGGGCTGCGGTGTGTTCTCGATCATTTTCAGCTCGGTGGAAGGCAGTGTGTCATTGTCGAGCGGCAGATTAATGGCTTTATGACGGCGGAAGTGGAGCAGGACGATGTTAACGGCTACGCGATACAGCCAGGTGCGAAACAGCGCCTCGCCTTTGTAGGACGCCACTTTTCGCCAGACATGCAGAAAGATATCCTGGGTCAAATCTTCGGAAAGCGCGGGATCACGCGTCATGCGCAGGCACAGGCTGTAAACATAGTTTCTGTACCGCTCGTACAGGAACTGGAACCCTGCGGGATCGCCGTTCTGGGCTGCCTTGATGGCCCGGCGTTCTTTCTGCCTGGCGCTGATATCAGATAGGAGTCGCTTCATAACTTTCCCTCGCTCTTTCCGGAAGCCGTTTTATGCAGCTGGCCTGTATTCATGGCGCTTTTCGTGCTCCTGCACCGTTGCGGCGTGGGGATGTTTCAGAAGGAAAGTGTTCATGATCGGGACCAGGACCAGGGCCGCATAAACACCCCAGAGAAAACTTTCCGCCAGGCCAAGCAGGAAGCGCCACACGGTGAGCCATTTGAAGCCGGGAAGGAGAATTTCAAAGCCCCTTCGTAATCCCGGGGACAGGGGGGAAACCAGATCGCGCAAGACGCAAACAACAAAGAGTTGCGTGAAAAGGAGCCCGATCGTCCAGATCCAAATCCTGACCTTCAGCATACGGCCCCCTCGCTTCCTGCCGTTGCTTACGAAGAAAGTATCAATGCCACTTGATCGGGCTGCAGTGATCTATATCACTAGTCCGGGCGGATTCCGGCGGGCGCTGGCCTGTTGCAGAAGTGATGGCAGTCACTGCGGGACGGGCGATGCGCGCACAAGACTTGACTTATGACACCCGCTGATCATCCCGTATCTGCGGCGGCGTTTCGCTTGCCGTTTCGAGACCGGCGAGAGGCCGGCCGTATCCTCGCCAGCCACCTGTATGAGTACGCGGGAAGAGCCAGTACAGTGGTTGCGGCCATCCCGCGCGGAGGAGTGGTGGTTGCCGCAGAGATTGCCGCTGAGTTGCATCTGCCCTTGACCGTGTTCCTGATCAGGAAGTTGGGAGTTCCCGGGCAGGAAGAGCTTGCCATGGGCGCCATTACCAGCGGCGGAATGAGGCTGATGAACCGGCGAATCGTCGACGAGTTGGCGCTTTCAGAAAGCGAGATTGAAGCGGCTGCGCTGAGAGAGGCCAGGGAATTGGAGCGCCGTGAGCGCCTTTACACGCGAGGCCGCGGCCAGACGGAGTTCAGGGAAAAAACGGTCATATTGGTTGACGATGGAATTGCCACCGGCGCAAGCATTCGCCTGGCCATGGACGCGCTGCGCAAGCAGGGCGCTTCCAGGATCATCCTGGCAGTGCCGGTGGGCCCGCCGGAATCCATTGCTGAATTGCGTCAGGTGGCCGATGAAGTCCTCTGCCTGGCCGAACCTTCGCGCTTCGTTTCTGTTTCAAACTGGTATGAAGATTTTCAACAGGTGAGCGATCACGAGGTTTGCCAGCTTCTGGACGCGCTCTATGCCCGGCAGTTCTCGGTGCGTTCGGCCTGATGCTGGAGGATCGCATGAATTCGATGGCGCAGAGAAGAATCGCGGTGGTCGGCGCTGGGAACACGGGCGCAAGTTTTGCCTACACGCTGCTATTGAGCGGGGTTCACGGCCAGATCCTGGTGGTCGATCCGGAAATTCATGAAGCTGAAGAGCAGGCGCTCGAACTTCAGCAGGCTGCTGTTTTCTTCCAGCCGCATGAAGTTCGCGCGGCGGCGATTTCAGAATTGTCTCAGGCGTCCATTACGGTATTCTGCGGGGTTCGAAGGCGGCCCGGAGACGGTTCTGATGTGTTGTTGGGCCGCAACCTGGAATTGCTTCGTGAAGCAATGCTGCACATCAAAGGCAAAAACCCAGAGGCAATCATCCTGCTCGGAGCCCCATCCGTCGAACTCCTGACCTACGCTGCATGGAGATTTTCAGAGCTTCCGCGAACCCAGGTGATCGGGACGGGAACCATCGCAGAAACGGCCACTCTGCGCTACCTGCTGGGACGGCACTTTAACCTGGATGCTCACAGCGTGCATGCCTACGTGCTGGGAGGCAATGGAGACAGGGTGCCGGTCTGGTCCTCCGCGACCATCGCGGGAATGTACATTCAGGAAGTTTGCAGGAAGCACGGTTGTCCGCCGGCAGTGCTGCAATCGATTTTCAATGAGGTGCGCGACCGCACCGCCAACACGGAAGCACACGCGGACGCCGCAAGTCTCTCCACCGGAGCCGGGCTTGCACGGCTGGCCGCGGCCATTCTAGCCAATGAGAACCATGTGTTTTCCGTGGCGACAGTGCTCGACCATGAATTCGGTATGAACGATACCGTCATCAGCGTTCCGGCCGTGATCGGAGCGAAAGGCATTGACCGCATTCTGCGTGTGGAACTGAACGACGACGAGGTGGCACGGCTGCTTGCGTGTGGCGAGAAGACCAGGAGCGCCATCGCAACCCTTGATCTGGCGCCGCGGTGCTTCGCCTCCAGTGAAGTGTATTAGCGAAATCCAAATCAAATGGCCATACTGATTCACTCCAGAACCCAGGCCATCGCCTGGGTTCGGTGCGGGCAGTCTTGCCTGCATTCAGGATGTTGCCTGGCTCCCGGGAGAAACTCGATGAGCGGAAAAAATGGGCTCCCGATGTTCCGGGAGCCCATGCCGCCCAACTACCTACTGCACATCCGCCAGCACGGTCGCGCTCGAGTTCAGCGTGAACGTGCAGGTTTTGCTTTTATTGCCGCCGCTCGAGCATGCGCCCGACCAGACGGCATCGCGTCCATTGGAAACACTCAACGTGATGCTGGTTCCAACCGGGAACGCAGCCGTAGCGGTGCTTCCTACGGCAGCTCGAATCCCTGAGGGAGTGGAGCTGACGGTTTCTCCCTGGCGTCCACCTGCCGTCACGCTGAGATTGACGGTGGATGGCGCAGGCGCCGGAGGATTCAGGGTCAGCGTTGCGGATTGCGTAACGCCGCCGCCTGAGACCGAAATGGTGACCAGCGTCTGCGTGCTTACCTGGCTGGTGTTGATCGTGAACCCGCCGTGCAGGCTGCCTGCGGGTATAAGAACAGTGCTCGGCAGGGTTACGGCCGGGTTGCTGCTGCTCAACGAGAAGATCTGGTCGGTCGTCGCAGTCGAAGCAACGGTCACTGTGCCAAATGATCCCGCCGTACCCGTTACCGACGTGGGACTGAGCGAGAGTGAAGCCGGCTGTCCCTGCGGCGTCAGCGTAATCTGCGTTTGCACGCTCTGGCCGTTGTAGGTTGCGGTGATTGTTGCCGTCGTGCTGGCCGTGACACTGTTTGTGGGAATCTGGAATACAACTGACGGACTGCCCGCCGCCACGGTCTCAACCGCCGGAACCAGTACCGCCGGCGAGCTGCTGCTGAGACTGATGGCTGCTCCACTTGCCGGAGCAACTCCGTTCAGCATGGCGATGGCCTGCACCTGGATTCCTCCGTTAAACGTGGTGGGAGAAATCGACAATGACTTCACTGTCGGGGGCATGACGGTCAACTGCGCGGAAGCAGAGCCAGAATTCAAGGTGGCAGTGATCGTCACCGGAGTCTGTGTCGTGACTTGTCCGGCGGTCATCTGGAACTGCATCCATGCCGTATTTCCGGGCATGGTCACGGTTGCCGGAACGGGGGCGGCGTTGGGATCTGAGCTGCTCAGGCTGATGACGGTGCCGCCTGAGGGAGCAGATGTGTTGAGCTGGATCTGAACCCAGGTTGTGTTCCCGCTATAGAGCGGATTGCTGGTGAATGCCAGAGAGACCGGCGTTGCGGGTCCCTGGCTCACAGTGAAGCTTCCGCCGGCTGACCATTTGGTCACAGCGGCCGTCGTTGGTGACGCGTCTCCCTGATGCGAGCGCACTCTCCAGTACTTGGTTCCGGGCGTGAGCGAGAGGACGGTGCGGCTGGGACCGTTCAACTGCGGATCTGACTCTTCAATGTTTTGGAAATTCGAGTCCTTCGCGATTTGAATTTCATAGCCGCTGGGCTGCGGATTGGGAACATCGCCCCAGGTCAGCGTGACCGGCAGTGGCAGCGTTCCCGCGCTGGTGGGCGATATCAGAGATGGGGGAGCGGGCAGCGGATTGCTGTACGAAACGGAGAAGGTGATCACGTTTGAAGGCGCGCTTCTCACACCGTTTGCATCCACCGCAAAAACACGGGCAAAATAGTTTCCTTCATTGGGCGTGGCGAACGAATATGTCGGATTCGTAATGTTGTTCGTTTCAAAGCTGGTGCTGACGGGAAAACTCGGATCCGTGGATGCCTGAATTTCGTAGCTTGCTGCGCCCTGTACGGCGCTCCAGGTGAATGTCATGACCTCCAGCGGGTGGAAGGTGGAGTAGCCCTTGGGCGGGTTCATGTTGGGTGCAGCCAGGGCGCCGGCGCTCACGCCGGTAACCGTAAAGCTCCGGGCCGCGGACCACGCGCTTTGCACGAAATTGCCGTTTACCGATTGCACGCGCCAGAAGTACGTGCCGTTGGCGAGTCCGCTTACCGTATCCTGCGTTGCGCCCATGGTGGAGTTGTTCACGGCAATCGAAGAGAAATTGGATGATGCACTGACCTGCCAGTTGTACGCGATGATGCCGCTTGGATCCGTGACTGACGACCACGCGATCGTCAGCGGAGCGGTGACACTGGCTCCAGAAGCTGGTGAGAGTGGGCTGGGTGTGGGCGGAGTTGCGGCAGCCGCAATCAGCGGCACAGTGAACAGCAGGCAGAGGACAAGAATGTACATCAAAAGGGACGGGCGGTTCTTCATGAGATATCTCCGTGTTTTCCAGGGGCGAGGAGATCATCGGCACGGGATAAAAGCATGATCAGCCGGGGCCCGGGTGGTGGTTGGCGAAATTCACAAGCCCCTTACTGGTTGCTGGTTTTTGGCTTTATGATTTCGCTCGTCGGTTAAGACACGGGACGGAGGCGCCCGGAACGCTCTTAAAAAGAAAAGATTAGAAAATTGTTAAGAGCGCATTAGATTTTTTAATCTCCTGCATTTTCCTGTTGATGTCGGAGGAAACCAGTGTAGAATGAGTTTCGTATTTTGTTTGTCTCATGGGAAGCTCTTCCGCCAAATCTTCCAGCAACTCTTCCAATGATGATTGTGCCCCCAGGGACGCCAGCCGGGGTTTTCGTGTTACTGGCTTGCGACCCTCAGCCGATTCGGCAGAGGGCCGGGAGAAATGGCCCTTCATTCGAGGTCGTGAGGAAGACCAGATTTGGCCGAGTAGGCTCGGGAGGAAATATGAGGCTCGGGTCACCCAACCAAAATCTTGGGTCACCCAGTGGAAAACCTTGGGTGACCCAGTGGAAAACTCGGCGTGACCCAAGGGTCGAGGCTGGGTCGATTTGGCGTAAGTGCGTTTGCTTGCAACAAACCCGGGAAAACCGGGGGGCGGGGGGTGCCGCGATCGCCGTGATCGCCGGAATCGCCGACATCGCACGTCATCGGGAAATCAAAAACCCAACACGGAGGCAAGCATGATCGCCGTGGTCCACGGCTACGCCCCACGGCTACGCCGGGGCAGGCGGGACAGGTCGCCGGAATCGCAACGTGATTGCGCGTGATCGGGAAAACAGGAGCACGAGGTAAGCCAAACCCTTTGTGCCTCCTTCGTGTCCTTTGTGGTTGAAGAGAAAACTCGAGAATGTCGTCTGGCTGGCTGCTTCGCGCACGAGTCCTTGCCAATGGGCCGCAAATTACGCGATAATAACGGTTTCCGCCCCCAGCGAGCCGATT
>JBLMYN010000130.1:0-3041 GCA_050258305.1 Actinomycetota bacterium | reverse complement strand
ACCTTAGGGCCCAGCCCGGCGCGGGGAGGGTCCACAACCACCAGATCCGGATGCATGTTGAGGCAGCGCGGAAGAAACTGCTCCACTTCCGTTTTCACCGGAACCACGTTCTTCAGCACGTTGGTCTGCAGGTCGGCGGCGGAAGCCGGCGAGGACTCAACCGCAAACACCTGAGTAAACCGCTTTGCCAGATGATTGGCGAACAAGCCTACGCCGGAATAAAGATCAAGCGCGATGTTCCCGAAGAAATCGCCCACCACCGTCTTTACCAGGTCGTTCACCAGGAAGCGGTTGGTCTGGAAAAACGAAGCGGCGCTGACGCGAAACGCTTTCTCTCCCACCTGATACAGCAGAGTTGCGTTTCCCACCGTTTCCTTGAGTTCCGGAGGCGCAGACACGCCGGCTGCGCCTTCCTCAAACAAGCCGGCGCCTTGCACGCTGGATAAGCGGCTTTGCAGTTCGCCGGCAAATTCGCGGATGCCCTCCGCCTGCCGGGCATGAATCATCTCCAGAACCATGCGCGAGTCAGCGTGATCTACAAACAATTCAATTTCGTGCAGGCCTGCCGGAACGGCTCCGGTCTCGCCGAGCGCCCATAGCTGCTGCAGCACCTGATTCACTGCCGGGGAACTGATGGGGCATTCCTTGATCGGCAGCAGATCGTGGGAGGCAAAACGGTGATATCCAATGGCGAAATCGCGCCCTCCTCGCACCTTCAAGCGCGTGCGATTGCGGTAATGCCACGGCTCAGAAGAATGGGCAACAATGTCACCGTTCCATTCCAGTTTTGCGTTGCGCAACAGAGTCTCACGCAGGATTGAACCTTTAAGCTCAAGCTGCGTCTGGTAGCCTGCGTGTTGGTAATGGCATCCACCGCAGCTCTGGAAATAGGGGCACGACGCCTTCACCCGTTTGTCTGAAGGCTGCAAGATCTGATCAACGCTGGCCCGCGCAAAACTGCTTCGCTCCTTAAGGATAGTGGCGCTAACCTCTTCTCCGGGAAGGACAAAGGGCAAAAATACGGCTTTGCCGCCGGCCAGGCGAGCCAGTCCATCACCGCCATAGACCATCTTTTCAATTTTGAGGTTCACATGTAAAAGAGACTAAGTCTGGGCATTTTAGCTTGTTCGAGCAGGCGCTTGTGAACAAATTGTTTTAAGAGTTGATCAATCTGCCCTGCCGGCATCTTGCTGCGATATGGTGCAATTTGCCGGTCAGCTTCGGCCCTGAGCCGCACCAGTTCGTCCGCAGAAACCGTTACTGTCAGGATGGCAATCAGCTTTTCCTCGAGCACGGTCATCCGCCGCTCCAGGTCTTCCAGCCTGCCCGGCGATGATCCGGCGGAGTAACCAGCGGCCAGTTCTTCCAGGGTCGCGGCGCAGTCGTTTGCTACCGCTTGCACCTGGGGCGAGGCCTCGGCTTTCCTTAACTGCTCTGCGTTACGCGAAAAGTACCGCGCAATCTCTGCAGCACCCAGGCCCTCATCTGCTTTCGACGGTTCCGGTCTGGCGCCAACCACCGCTTCTTTCATCTCTTCAGCCGCAGAGAGTACTTCCTGCGCGCACCATGCCAGCCCGTTAATCTTCTTGGTTTTGCGCGGACTGCGTTCGTAATGATCAAATGTCACGTCAATCCCGCGAAGTACGGCTTCGAGCGGAATGCCCGCATCTTTCCACGTTTCGATTAACGTCCAGTCGAGAGGCGAGAGCTGTGCCAATGTGCCCCGCCGGCGGCAAAACTGTTGTTCGACCTCTGTGAAGTAGTTGAAATAATTTTCCACAATGCGGCTCGTCCGTTTTCCTCAACCGTGGTGGCACAGCCGCCCTCGGCTGTGCTGAAGGCTCATGATCAGCAAAATGGCGCCTGCTCAGATGGAATAGATTGCAAGGTCTGCTCAATGCCATGGTTGCGTGAGGGAAAGACGCACAGGCGAGGGCGCCTGTGCCACGCCGTCACCAGCGGCAGCGCTTTTTGCACATTGCGGCTCGCCGCGCTGTCCCCCCAATGCTTCCAAACACTCTGTATCGCTTGCCGATGCGGATTGGCAACGTCCAGCTTAATGCCCGGCTGCCTCTGTTCCTCTGTGTTCAAAGGTTTTGCGCTTTCCTGTGCGTGGCCGCATTGCGCCCCCAGATAATGCGTAACCCCTCCAGCGTGAGCAGATCGTCCACCTGCTTGATAAATTTTGAGTGTTCGCCGATCAATGGCGCCAACCCGCCGGTGGCGACCACTTTCGTCTCGGGCCCGAGTTCCGCCACCATGCGTTCCAGGATTCCATCCACCAGCCCCAGGTAGCCGAAGAACATGCCGGACTGTATGCTGCCGACCGTGTTGGTTCCAATCAGCTTCGCGGGCACGCGAATGTCCACAAGAGGCAGGCGCGCGGTGTTCTCAAACAACGCCTGCGCTGAAATGCCGATACCCGGCGAAATCACCCCGCCAAGGTATTCACCCTTGCGCGAGACTGCGTCAAACGTGGTCGCCGTGCCGAAATCAACCACCACGCAGGGACCGCCATATTTCTCAAAGGCCGCCACGCCGTTGACGATCCGGTCAGCGCCTACCTCCTGAGGGTTGTCGTAGTGAACCGGCATGCCGGTCTTTATTCCCGGTTCCACAAACAGAGGACGCAGATGGAAATATCTCTCGCAGACTTCCCGCAGGGTGGAATCCATGGGTGGAACCACGGAAGAGATGATGATGCCGCTCACGCTCTCGGCGGCCACTTTGCCAATGGCAAACAGGTTGCGGAAAAGCACGCCATACTCATCCACCGTATGCGTGCGCACCGTGGCCACGCGCCAGTGGGCAATCAGCCTCACCTTGTCCTGTCCGGCAAAGCCGGAGACACCTGCTTCGTAAACACCGAGCACCGTGTTGGTGTTCCCTACATCAAGAACCAGAAGCATCAGGCCTCCTCGCCAGAGGGCGGACGCTGCCCGATATTACAATGCGCAGACCCTTGTCCGTACGAACGCGCAAGAAACCTCTGGGATCAAGGCCGTCCGTGACGCCGCTGTAGCCGCCGTCCTCACTCACCT
>JBLMYN010000129.1:0-2501 GCA_050258305.1 Actinomycetota bacterium | reverse complement strand
AGTCATGGTTTCAGGCATGGACTTCATAGATGTTCAGGATTTGAAGCCGCGCGGCGTCCAGGTTTTTCTGAACAACCGTCGCAAAACGCTTCAGGAGCTGATAGCCCAGGTCATGGTCCTGCTCAGACTTGTTGCGAAGACATTTGCCGTCGAGCGCTATGGCGCGAGTTGTTTCCGTTGCATGAGCGTCAAACATCCAGCGATAGGGTGGTACGAGCCATGACCACCCGAGGACCTGGCCTTCTCCCATCGTCTGGACTGTCACGGGACCCCGCCCCGTCACAAACATCTCAAGGGCGACCATCCCTTCCCGGATCAGGTAAAATTCATTGGCCTCTTCACCGTGGCGGAAGATGAAGTCTCCGGCGTTGAAGCGCACGTTTGAGGCGCACCCGACCACAAGGTCGAGGTGGGCCTCCTCAAGGTCCCTGAAAAAGGGGTGCTCGGCCAGAATAGGTCTAAGTGTTTCCATGACGACCCTCCGTCGGTCCTGCAGTTCTCTCTTCCGATTCCCGAATGGCGCGAACTTCTTCTGTAATGTCGATGCCCACGGGACACCAGGTGATGCATCGGCCGCAGCCGACGCAGCCGGAAGTCCCGAATTGGTCAAACCAAGTAGCCAGCTTGTGAGTCATCCATTGGCGGTAGCGGCCTTTTGTGCTGGTGCGGACGCTGCCGCCGTGGATGTAGGAAAAATCCATGGTGAAGCAGGAATCCCACCGCTGCCAGCGCTCTGCTTTGTCGCCTTTCAAACTGGTGACGTCTTCAACCGTGGAACAAAAGCAGGTGGGGCATACCATGGTGCAGTTGGCACAAGCCAGGCAGCGGGACGCAACGTTGTCCCAGCGGGGGTTCCTGTAATTGCGGTAGAGCAGGTCTTTGATGCCCGATGTGTCCATCCGCCGGCCCATCTGGCCGGCCGCAGTGGCCACCGCCGCTTCAGCCGCAGACTTCTGTTCCGTGCTGGCGGTGTCATGCGGCATTTGCTCAATGACCGCCATCCCTGCCTGGCTTCCTGCTTCTGCAACAAAGTAGTGGCGGCCGGACTCAATGATTTCCGTCAAGGACAGGTCAAAGCCCGAGGTGGCCCTGGGGCCGGTGTTCATTGAGGCGCAAAAGCAGGTACCACCCGCCTGGCCGCAATTGACGGCGACAACAAAGGCCTGGTTTCGGCGTACCTGGTAAGGCGCGTTGATGAAGCCAGGCTGGATGAAAACGCGGTCCTGCACCGCGATAGCGTGGAGTTCGCAGGAGCGTACCCCGATAAGCGCCAGCTTGCGGCTTTCAACGGGCTCTTCGGTGATTTGCGGCGCCACGCCGCTGCGTTCCACCTGCCATAGCCGGGTGCGCGGCGGGAAAAACAACTTCTTCCAGGAATGGGGCCCTACGTTGTAGCCAAACAACGCCTTGTCGCCGCGTTTCTCCAGACGATAGGAGCCGGCTTCCTGGCGGTCAGTCCATCCTGCCGGCAGATCGTCCACGTTATGGATTTCGTCGTAGACAATGGCGCCGTCGCTGACGGTTGGGCCGATGATCTGGTAGCCGTTCCCGGCCAGGACGTCGAAAAGCTTCTGCAAATGCTGGCGCTCGAAGCTATAGTTGTGTTCGCGGAACTCTTCACTCAATGGGTCCACCTCGGCAAGAGCTGCTCACGCCGATGCTGTTCAAACCTCAGTTTCGCCTGCCGCCCCTGAAGTCGCAGTGACGCTCGTCACTAGAACATTTTAGCGCGAGGTTAAGCAGAAGTAACCAGGCAGTAACACAACACCTTCCTTAGCAGGAAGGGCGTTTCGGACTGCGAAGCAGGACTGATTCTCGGGCAAGAAGCAGCGCCCCCTCAACAGGTTCGCGATCGAGTAGCGAAACCCGGGCGCGCGGAGCATATTGGTGGACGCGGCGTGCAAACGCCCGCCGGATGAGATAACTGGAACGGAAAACTCCCCCCGAGCAAACTACCGGAACGGCGCGGCGCTTCCAACCAAGGCGGGTAATGATGGTAGTGGCCAGCTCGGCAAGATCGCCTGCCGCTTCATGACATAGACGGTGGGCAATCGGGTCACCCGCGCGAGCTTCCTGCTCAACGATGGGGAAAAGTGAGGCTATGTTCTGCGGATTCAGCTGTTTAGGCACGATTTCGGCGATTTCTTCCAAACGAAGTTCACGGCAGAGCGCCTGCGTAAGCCGGGTCGATTTCCCCCTGCCGTCGTGAGCGCGAAGGGCCGCTGCGATCGCTTTGCGGCCCATATCATACCCGGAGCCGGCATCATCAAACTGGCTGCCCCAGCCTCCCACGCGGAGGATGCTGCCACGGCGGTCACGGCCGAAGGCGATGGACCCGGTGCCCGCAATGACGATGATGCCCTGCGAGTTGCCGAGCGCAGCGGCAAGGGTAACGGCAGCGTCGGTGGTCATGAGGTAGGAGCCTGCGGGAATGGCTTTGCGCATCCACCGAAGCATGCTCCGTTGGATGCGAGGGTTATCGCCGCCCGCAAGACCAGCGC
>JBLMYN010000128.1:0-15592 GCA_050258305.1 Actinomycetota bacterium | reverse complement strand
TTCATCTCGCCCTGGCCGTTGGCGATCACCGCGCCAAAATGGTTGCGGAAGAGCTTCACAATGTCACTGGAGTCAACGCCTGCAGGCGAAGCTATGGCCGTCAGAGCCGCCCCGGGCGAATCCACGGAAAACAGCTTGAGCCCCAGCGCCTTCGCCGCCGCACGTGTCATAGAGGCCGCAGTCTCGGCGTTGTTGATGAGCAATTCGCGTCCTGCCGCCAGGTCGCCGTTGCCCTGCTCGCGGACGAAATCAAGTGCGGCTGACAGAGCCGCGACCAGGGCGGTCGACGGCGTGTAAGAAGATTCGCCCTTGGCGCCGTTCTTTCTCTCTTTGCGCAGATCAAAGTAGTAGCGCGGATTCTTCGCGCTCTCCATGCGCTGCCAGGCGCGATCACTCACCGCGGAATAGGCCAGCCCGGGCGGGATCATCACCGCCTTTTGCGAGCCGCCGATGATTACATCGATGCCCCAGCCATCCACCTCAAAGTGAGTAGTCCCCAGGCCGGTGATGGCGTCCACCACCAGCAGCGTATCCGAGCCGCGCAGCACGCGGGCAATGCCTTCCACGTCGTGGCGCACGCCGGTGGAGCTTTCCGTACCCTGCATGTACAGGACTTTATGCTCCGGCTTGAGTTTTTCCCGGACCTGTTGTGGCGTGACCGTCTGCCCGTAAGGGGCGCGGAGACTTTCCACCTCGCAGCCGTAGGCTTTGGCCAGGCCTTCCCAGCGTTCGCCGAACTTGCCCGCCGTAACCACGAGCACTTTGTCGCCCGGTGACGTCAGGTTGGCCACGGCTGCCTCCATGGCGCCGGTGCCCGATGCGGTAAACATCACGACGTCATTCGTTGTGCCGACGAAGGTTTTCAAATCGGCCAGGACCCTGGTATAGAGAGCGCGGAACTCCGCCGTGCGATGGTGCATGGTGGCGGCAGCCATGGCGAGCTGGGCTGCAGGTAAAAGCTGGGTCGGGCCGGGAGTGAAAAGACGTCCTTTGCGAATCATTTTTGCCTTTCTGCGGCTGAAATCAATCTTTATTGGAGAGCCAGATCAATCTGGCTGAAATCTACAGGGCGAGCGGAATACGTCTCTGTGCCGTGTCTCAACAGCACCAGGCTTGCGGTTGGGTCGTTAGCGTTTTGAATAACCAGTAATGCATCGCCGTCCGGTTGAAACTGCGGGGCCGACCTCCATTTTATCTTCCCCACGCTCGCCTTGGGAATACGCGCCAGCGCATCAATTCGAGGAAAAATTGCGTCGTAGGCCACCAGGCCGCCGGCGATCATGCCGACGCGGCTCTGTCCCTGAGCATTTACCAGAAGATACGCTGAATCCACTGCTGCGCCACGCCCGGTGAAGTCACCGGACACTCGCCCGTAGAGCGGCAGTCCGTGATTGCGCAGAAACGCTGCGCCTGCCGGTAAAAAATCATCCGCTCTGGCCACGTGCCAGCCCTGCAAATGCTGCAGGCGCTGTGCATCCGCAGGCAGCACGCCGCTCAATTGCGCGCGGGAGTTCACCTTCAACGCGGCGGAGGAATGCTTGTAAGGTTGAGCGAACAGCAGCGCCACCAGACAAACCAGACCACCGGCCAGCGCCAGGCGGATGGTCCAGCTATTTCCTGTGGCCGGGAGCCGCTTCAGCCGGATGGCGCTCGCTCCCGGCATTTCACGAATGCGCGTGGCAAGCACGTTCATGGCATGCAGGTGATCGAGCACGTGATTGCACGTGAAGGAAGGGATGGCCATCTCGCTCAGTTCCAGAGTCTGTTCCCTGAGCGAGAGTCCCGTCTGGGTGGAGCAACAAAGCTGCTCCAGGGCTTTCATTGCTTCCGCTGTGCCCAGGAGCATGCGAACCTCCACAGGCTCATCACTTCTTGTGGTGAACTTCCTGTCAAGCGGAGCGCTGCCGCTGCGCATTACGGTCCGCCCTTCTCCCGGCAGGTCTGCTGCCTTGGGCAGCACGGTGAAGTTGAACGCCGCCGGCACCCGCATTTGCACAAAGAGCCCCGGCGTGTCCAGTTGTTTGGAGAAGCGAACGATTGTGGGCAGCCAGCCCAGATAGCCCGCCACCACCACGTCGTTGTGCTCGCGTACCGGCTGGGTCTTGAGCAACTCGGCCACTCGCAGCACGTCCGCTTCTATGTCTTTGTAACCGCGAAACACGGCAAAGCGCCGCATCCAGTAAACGAGGATCCCCACAATCGCCACAATGATGGCAATGTTGAAGACCACGGCCAGAGGCGACATGAGAACTCCCGAGAAGGCTTGGCCTTGATGATACTTGCCTTCGCCGCACGGAATCAATGCGCCTGTACGCGCAGCCGCTTATAATCTGTAGCTTCAATTGACCAGTGAGGCTAAACGCGATGGGCATCAGTGAACAGGTGCAGAAGGACATGGTGGAAGCAATGCGCAGCCGCGACGAACTGCGGCTCTCAACCCTGCGCATGGTGAAAAGCGCCCTCAAGAACAAGGAAATCGATAAACGCGGGCCGCTCGACGAGAAGGAGGCGCAGCAGGTGCTGGCCACCCTGATCAAGCAGCGCAAAGATTCCATCGAGCAGTTCACCAAAGGCGGCCGCCAGGAACTGGCCGACAAGGAAGCCGCCGAGATCAAGGTGATAGAGGCCTACCTGCCCAAAGCCATGGGCGAGGAAGAAATCACGGCGGTGGTGAAAGCCACCATCGCGGAAATGGGCTCGCCTACGCTGAAAGATATGGGAACTGTCATGAAGAACTCCATGGCCAAACTGCAGGCCACCGGCGCCCGCGTGGAAGGGAAGACGGTAAGTGAGATCGTGAAAAAGCAGCTCGGCGGATAAGGAGCGCCTCAAAAGGGTAATGTACTTCCGAAAAGCTGCAGTCTCAGCCCGCTGTCAAAGCGTTTAGCACTCGTCCCATGCTGCTGCCAAAATGCAGCCAAGCCCAGAAAAGTACTTGAAACGGAAAACTAACGTTCCCATACTACGTTCAAATCAAGTAACAGCTTCCCCATTTTGCTGAGCCTGAACGGGTGGTGACGGCCAGAGGTCCCGGTGCAGGCTGCAATTCAGCAAGGGGGCGAAGGGTGACATATGGTTCCTGAATCGAGTTTGTTGCAGCAGTTTTTCAATCACGTTGTAGAGCGCAATTACGAAGAAGCCGGCATTCGCCAGCCTGAGGTCCACGCCTACGTAGCCACACTGCTCACCGAGTTCTGCGAGGTCGAAAATCTTTACAAGATCAAGAATGCCGATGGCCGGCCGCTGGCCGACGTGGGCGAGATGCTGCTGGAGTCAGATCCAGTCTACGGCCCGGCGCCTTCGTTTGATCGCGAGCGCCAGGTGCGCAAGCATATCGGCGATTACTCTCTGTTCTTCTCCGGCATGTTCCCGGAAAGCATCAACCACCACCGCCTGCGCCATTACCGGCTTGAAGGCTTGCTTGACTTCGTAAAAGCCGGCAAGGAAAGCTACTACATTGTTTCCAAATTCGAGCACTTTGAATATGCCAAGGTGGCGCCGCTCTTCCGCCGCATGTCCCAGGAATTCGAGCGGCTTGTCTACGGGCTCAATCAGGTGAAGAACGAGCTGCAGGAGATGCAACACCCGATTACGCAACAGGCCAGGCAGCTCTTGATGTAGTCTGATCCACGAGGATTGATTTGATGAAGGGCGCAGGGAAATCACTGTGCCTTTTTCTCATGGCCACAAAAGTGCCCGCTACGTATTAAAATCGATCTTCAAATAATCCCAACCCTGGTTGAGTTCTGTCTATGCCGAACCGCAATCTCCAGTTTGTTACTTTGTCAGGTGTGCCGATCTCCATCACCGACTTGAAGTGGCCTTTCCATCCTTCCACCTCGGGCTCAGACTGGCTCGTCCTGCACGGGCGCGTGGACCTGCTGGGCAGCGCTGACGGGCTGCACGCTGAGGTGGCCGTGGGTATGACGCAGACCATGAAAGAAGCTCTGGGCTCTGTGGCGGAGGAGCATGCCGAAGGCCTGGTGGTGAATTCGATCCGCAAAACCATGGATAACGGCCAGTTGGCGTTTCTGAAGTCCGGCAAGCTCCAGCCGGTCCACGTCACCAGCCGGTTCTATAGCTTCATCACCAGAAAAATCCAATTTCCTGCGCAGTCGGAGGATGATGTCCGCGAGCTGATCAAGCGGCGAGTTTTCTGGCTGGGCAAGAACGCCGCTACAAGTGTTGCCGACCCTTATGACTGCCAGTATGTGAATCTCCCGCGCGAGAAGATGCTGGAACTCGCCAAACAGATTGCCGGCCAGGGGCTGATCAAACTTGAGGGAGAGAATGCCACCGCGTTGGATTGGCTGCTGCAGCAGGAACCTGCGATCCTTGCCGCAATGCAGAAGGGTGTGGACTCCGGCAAGGCTGCTACGAAGGTAACCGCATAGTCTGTGACTGCCCTCCTCAGCGTTCAAAACCTGAATGTCAGATTCGTCACACAGACCGGCGAGGTGGCGGCAGTGCGCGATGTCAGCTTCAGCATCGGAGAAGCAGGCACTCTCGGGCTGGTGGGTGAGTCAGGGTCGGGAAAATCGGCAACGTCGCTGGCCATCATGCGCCTGCTGCCACCGCAAGCCCACATCGACGGCAGCATTTCTTTCGGCGGGCAGGACCTTCTCTCGCTTTCTGACGAATCCATGCGGCGCATTCGCGGCGCCGGTATCAGCATGGTTTTTCAGGAACCCATGACGGCGCTCAATCCCGTGATGCGGGTGGGCGACCAGGTGGCCGAAGCGGTCCTCGCGCATCATCGCCTTCCCAAACGCCAGGCCTGGCAGAGAGCGGTTGATTCACTCCGCGAGGTAGCCATTCCCGATCCCGAGCGCCGGGCCGGAGACTATCCCCACCAGCTCTCCGGAGGGCAGCGCCAGCGCGTCATGATCGCCATGGCCCTGGTCAACAATCCACGGCTGCTGATTGCCGATGAGCCCACCACCGCGCTGGATGTCACCATCCAGGCGCAAATCCTCGATCTGCTGCGCGACCTTCGCCAGCGGCACAATCTGGCAGTACTTTTCATCTCGCATGATCTGGGCGTGATTTCCCGTGTTGCCGATCAGGTGGCCGTAATGTACGCGGGGGAAATCGTGGAAATGGGCTCAGTGGGGCAGATTTTTTCCGGCGCAACGCACCCGTACACGCGCGGACTGATCAGCGCCATTCCCACTCTGCATACTGATCGAGCGCGGCCGCTGGAAACTGTGGAAACCAGCGCCCGCCCGGAAAAAACCGTTCCGCTGCGGCAGATTGCTCCGGGGCACTGGGCGCGCGTTGTGTCCTGAAAATCCTGCCGGTGATTTACACTCTCATGGTTGACGTGTGCGCATCCTGATCTTGTCTGACATCCATGCCAACCTGGAGGCGCTGGAGGCTTGCCTGGCCGCAGCGCCGCCCCACGAACGTGTGTTCAATCTCGGCGATATCGTCGGCTACGGCGCCAATCCCAATGAGGTCACCGCACGCTCGCGCGAACTGGGCACGGTATTTGTGCGCGGCAACCATGACAAGGCCTGCGCCGGCGTGACCAGCCTGGATGATTTCAATCCCATTGCCGGGCTGGCCGTCTTGTGGACGCGACAGAAGCTGACGCCTGAAAACCTGTCATTTCTTCGTGATCTGCCCTCCGGCCCTGTGTCTCCGCTGGACGGAATACGGTGTGTTCACGGGTCGCCCCGCGATGAAGACGAATATGTGTTGATGCGCCGCGATGCCTATTCCATCCTGGGGAAGGCGGAGGCCCCAGTGACGTTTTTCGGCCACACCCACGTGCAGGGCGGCTTCTGGATTGACGATGAAACAAATCAGGAAGGCGGCCTGGAGCCGGCCTACAAATCACCCGATGGACACCAGGAGTTCACTGTCGAGCTCCGCGATGCAGCCAAGTACATGATCAACCCGGGCTCGGTGGGCCAGCCCCGCGACGGCGACCCGAGAGCGGCGTTCGCTATCTACGATACAGAGAAACGCGTCGTAACATTCTGCCGCGTGCCCTACGACATCACGGCCGCGCAGGAAAAAATCTTTGCCGCCGGACTGCCCGAGCGGCTCGCCATCCGCCTGGAGGAAGGTCATTGACGCAGCATTCGTTGTTTGACGCGGAAAAAACGCCGCGAAACCAGCCTGCAATCATCGCCAACATTGACGGCGGAGCGCGCGGCAATCCCGGCCCGGCCGCGTATGGCGTGGTGGTTCGCGACAGCAAAGGCGCGGTGCTCGCGGAGCTGAGCGAATACCTCGGCCTGCAGACCAACAATTATGCCGAATACTCCGGACTACTGGCTGCACTGGAGTACGCTGTGCGCGAAAAGTGTCCCGCGCTCAAGATTTTCAGCGATTCTGAGCTCCTTGTCCGGCAGATGCAGGGCCGCTACAAGGTCAACAATTCGACGCTGCAGGAGCTTTTTGCCCGGGCCAAGTCGCTGGTGCGCAAGCTGGAGTTTTTCGAGATCGAGCACGTGCTCCGCCACCGCAACAAAGATGCCGACCGCCTGGTCAACCAGGTCCTTGATCAGCGCGCACGCGGCGCGCGATAACGCAATCTGACTTTTTGAATCTGCACTGGCTCTTTGCGCTTCCAACCTTTGAGGGCGCAAATGAAACGGCAGAACATCTCCAGCGGTACCAAATGGGAGCCGGTTGTCGGCTACTCACGCGCGGTTCGGGTAGGCAACATCATCCATGTGGCCGGAACCACGGCCACTGATTCGAGCGGCAATATCGTAGGCGTGGACGATGCATACGCACAGACCGTGCAGGCCATCCACAATATTGGATCCGCTCTGCAGAAAGCCGGGGCCAGTTTGAAAGACGTGGTGCGCACGCGGGCCTTCGTGACCAACATCGCGCGAGATTGGGAAAAAGTTGGCAAAGCGCACGGTGAATTTTTTCGCGACATCCGGCCGGTGGCGACCATGGTGGAAATTGCAAGGCTGATTGCGCCCGAGATGCTGGTGGAGATCGAGGCGGAAGCGATTGTGACTGAATAAAGACGACAAAGCGCCTACTTCGCCAATCAGAATCAAACGCTCTGTTTGGGGGGACGATTTCTCGCGGTGAGGCACCCAGCTCGAGTATGATTACACGTTAACCTGGCGTGGCACAGCCGCCCCCGGCTGTGCGGAAGCTGACCTGATCAACAAATCATTCGTAAAATCCCAAGATCTTTTTGAAATTTGCGGTTGGCTTCCGCGGAACAGTGGCGGCGTCGATTCCTTCACCCGCGCGTAAGCAGTTCAAATCAGGAAAGCTGTGTGGTCATGCGCGTGTTCCGGATGTTGCCTTCAGAAGGGAAGGGCCTCGCAGTTAACCCATTCGCCTTCTCGAGTTGAAAAAACTCACTCGAGCACAGCCGAGGGCGGCCGTGCCACACCTTCAGGAGCATCAACGCTTCTGCTCTTTGCGGCTGCCACGGTGTACTGGGTTCCTTTTCGACAGCAGCAACAAAAGCCGGCGATTATGCCGGCTTTCGATTCGCGAAGTGGGTTCAGGAGTTACTTCTTGGGGGCGATTGAGTCTTTGGCGGCCTTGGCGACGCGGAATTTCACGACGGTCTTGGCAGCGATCTTGATCGGTTCGCCGGTCTGAGGATTGCGTCCCATACGGGCTTTCCGGTTGGACTTTACCAGACGTCCCAGGCCGGGGATGACGAATACGCCGTTCTTCTTGGTCTCTTTGATTGCGGTCTCCGCCAGGTGGTCCAGGAATGCGGCTGCCGTCTTGTTATTCGTCTCCAGTTTCTCGGCCATGTGGCGTACGAGCTGGGTTTTGGTCATACCAGATGCCATCTTTCCTCCTTAAATGTGAGTGCTTCGGCTCACTGCTGCGAATATATACACTTTTCCCAAAAGCATGCAAGCGTTTTGGCCAGATTTTATGCGGGTTTTTTTACTTACACTGTGGAAAACGGGCATGAACAGCGGGTTTTCATCGTTCCTCTCACTGCGCTCCACCACGCTGAACGCGGTTCGGGAAAATCAGCAGGCTTTTGAGCCTATAGCCGTGCAGGTTTATCACAGCGAACGTGTGATCATGCCAGCCGGTAAAAGCTGAGTACGGCGTCTCCCTGCCGCAGGACACGCTGCCGGCGCAGCGCCCCGAATGCCTCGCCGGGATCAAAATGCTTGTCATGCTCGGCGATGACAAGGCTTTCCGGCTTGAGAATACGCGATTGAGAAAGAAAGCCGAGCACCTGCTCGTAGTCATCCAGTTTGCGGTATGGGGGATCAAGAAAGCAGAAATCGCATGCGACCGCCTGTGCGTCCAGCATCCGCAGCGCCGTAGCCGCATCGCGCTCGATTACCTCAAATCCGTCCTCAATCCCGAGTGTAGCCAGATTGTCACGGATGGCCCGCGCCGCGCGAGGGGCAGCTTCCACAAAATACACCGTGCGCGCGCCCCGGCTGAGCGCTTCAATGCCAACCGCTCCGCTGCCGGCAAACAAGTCCAGCCAGACGGAATCGACTACCGAAGGCGCAACCACGTTGAACAGAGTTTCGCGCAGGCGATCAGAAGTCGGCCTGGTCTGCATTCCTTCCGGGGCGGCCAGACGGCGGCTGCGATATTTGCCTGCAATCACGCGCATACACGAGACCGGTTTGCGGAGATGGATGGCAATTGTCGGAGGCGCAGCGCGTCAGTGCTCCGGAGCCAGAGTGTACTCGAAGTCGTAATAGTGCTTTCCATTAACGATATTGATCTTCATATTTCCGGTAATTCCTGTGAGCTGGCCGGTGCCGGAATCCGGGACCACAATGATGTTCAACTGCGGAGTGCCCCGGGTCATGGTCGCGTTATGTTGAAGCACAAACGACCCGCTGCGGCCTCGGAGCGTTCCCGTCACCCGTTCGATGGCAACGTACCCGGCCGAGCCCTTCACGCCGGTCATTGCGCTCAGCATCTCGCCTTTGCTTGTGGCTTCCAGGTCGCCGTGGAACTGTTTGTCGATAGACATTCTGCTGAGCGTTGCCCCTTCACCTTTCTCAGGTTCACTCTGGGGAACGACTTTTACTTCAAAGGTTCCTTTGGCGTGTTCGTTCATGGTCTCGCTATGGAGCCTGGATTGGGAAAGAGCCGGCCTGTAGGCAATGCAAACGGCTGCCGTGACCAGAGCAATGCCGAAGCCTTTCGGCAGGATGCCGATGAAGCGGTTTTTCATTGCTGTTCTCCGAAATAAAGATTACGGCTTTTTCACGGCCGTTACAGGCGCCGGGATTAACTGCTCGAGTGGAACGAACTCCGTCGGATAGATGCCGGTGTAGCAGGACGTGCAGTAGGTGGTCTTCTCGCCTTCGGCGCAGGCCGCCCGCAGGCCCTCGAGAGACAGATACGCCAGTGAGTCCGCTCCTATATAGTCGCGGATCTCCTCTACGCTCTTGTTCGCGGCAATAAGCTGGTTCTTTGACGGCGTATCCACTCCGTAGTAACAGGGCGAAATCGTGGGCGGACAGGAGATGCGGAAATGGACTTCTTTGGCCCCGGCGTCGCGGACCAGGCGAACGATCTTGCGGCTGGTGGTCCCGCGGACGATGGAATCATCAATCAGTACCACCCGTTTTCCCGCCAGCAGGCTGCGTACCGGGTTCAGCTTCAATTTCACGCCGAAATCGCGCACACGCTGTTCCGGTTCAATGAAAGTGCGGCCAACGTAGTGGTTGCGGATCAGGCCGAAGCGGAAGGGGATGCCAGCTTCAGCGGCATAACCCAGGGCAGCGGTGACGCCCGAGTCAGGCACAGGGACAACAACATCCGCCTGCACCGGAGCCTCTCTTGCCAGTTGCCGTCCCATGGCTTCACGGCTCGCCTGCACCGGCCGTCCGAAAACGGCCGAGTCCGGGCGCGAGAAATATACGTGTTCGAAGATGCAACTGGTCTGCGTCTTCTCCGGCCCAAAGAAGCGTGACGAAACTCCCTCCGGCCCCACGATCACCATTTCGCCTGCCTTGACGTCACGCTCGTAAACGGCGCCGATCAGGTCAAAAGCGCAGGTTTCCGAGGCAAAGACAATCGTATCCCGCTCAGAACCGGCGCCATTGGGAATGCGTCCCATGGAGAGAGGACGAAAGCCGCGGGGATCGCGAATCGCAAAAACCCGGTCCCGCGTCATCATCACCAGTGAAAACGCGCCTTCAATCTGTCGCAGGGCGTCACAGGCGGCCTCCGGGAGCGTCTGCTCGCGGGACTGCGCTATGAGATGAACGATGACTTCTGTGTCGCTCGTGGTCTGGAAAATCGATCCCTGGGCTTCAAGGCGGGCGCGAATTTCCCACGCGTTGACCAGGTTGCCGTTGTGCGCCAGCGCAATCATGCCCTTGTTGCAGTCAACCATGATGGGCTGGGCGTTGAGGACGGCGGAATCGCCGGAAGTGGAGTAGCGGGTATGGCCGATGGCGATGTTGCCGGGCAGCCGTCCGAGAGCTTCCTCATTGAAGATATCGGCCACCAGCCCCATGGCTTTATGCATGTGCAGCCGCGCCCCGTCAGAGGAGACAATGCCGGCCGACTCCTGCCCGCGATGCTGCAACTGGTGCAGACCGAGGTAGGCAAGCGTGGACGCTTCGGCGTGGGTGTGCACCGCCACGACACCGCACTCGTCTTTGAATTTGTCGCTTCGCTCCAAACCGCTTCGCATCCTCGCTCCCTCTGGATTAGCTTTGCGCTTGCTGCGCGCCGCTCGCCGCGCAAGCCGGGCTCGCGGCGGGGTTTCCACTTAAAGCCTGTCGCTTCGCTCCAAACCGCTCAAGATTGTTCTCCCCTCAGCGCCCATTCTGCTCCTGCTGCGCGCCGCTCGCCGCGCAAGCCGGGCTCGCGGCGGGGTTCTTACTTAAAACTTGTCGCTTCGCTCCATGGCTTCCATGCTCTCGCTTTGCTCCAGACCGCTCACCATTTTGGTCCTTTTGAGCGCCTTTATGCGCCGGGTGCTGAATTCTGTTCGCAAACTCAGGTTTGGCTAATTGCTTATTGCCAGTTGCCAATTGCTCGTTTTTCAGCTTTTCTGCAATGTCTCCGGAACCAGGTGTTCTCTGGTTTCGGCATGCAGCGTCCGGACCAGAGCCGCGTCCCAGACCTGCCGCAACTCTGAAACCAGGGCAGACACCACGAGCGCGCGATCCATCCTGATTTCCAATTTGTCTGGAACTGTGCGGCCGAGCCGGACCGCCTGCAGGCCCCATTGTAGCGCCATTCTTTTGATGTCCCCCGCCTTTTTCGGGTCGCAGGTAATCAGCACGCGGCTCGAATCTTCAGCAAAAAGCAGGGCCTCAGGGAATAGTCCATTGGAGGTAAGGTTGACTTCCGCTCCGATGTTGAGAGGAAAGGCACTTTCAGCAAGGGCGACGGCCAGGCCGCCCTCGGAAAGGTCATGGGCTGAGTCAACGGCTCCGCTGCGGATCAACTCGCGCAGGCACTTTTGTAATGCGGCTTCCTGATTCAGACTGAGCGCCGGCGGTACACCCCAGATTTCTCCCAGAATGGACTTTGCGTACTCGGAAGAGCCGAATTCTGCTTCGGTCCGGCTGGAGTCAGTCTCCCCTGCGCCGCTGAGGACGAAAACGTCGAGTTCAGGCCTGCGGAAGTGGAACGTCATAGCCTGATCGACATTCTCAAGAATGCCGACTACGCCGACTACCGGCGTGGGGTAGATCCCCTCGCCCAGGGTCTCGTTATACAGGCTGACATTTCCGCCAGTGATCGGCGTTTCGAGCACCTGGCAGGCTTCCGCCATGCCGTCCACCACCTGAGAGAACTGCCACATGATTTCCGGCTTTTCCGGATTGCCAAAGTTCAGGCAGTTGGTGGCCGCCACAGGTGTTGCTCCCGTGCAGGAAACGTTGCGGGCGGCCTCGGCCACCGCATGCATAGCCCCGAGTTTTGGCGAGAGCCATGCCCAGCGGCCATTGCCGTCGAGCGCCATGGCCAGCGCGCGCTTGCTGCCTTTGATTCTCATCAGGCCGGCGTCTGCGCCGGGGCCTTCCACAGTGTTTGATTGCACCATGGAGTCATATTGCTCAAAGATCCAGCGTTTGGAGCAGATGTTGGGCGAAGCTAGCAAACGTTTCAGGTTGGGGGTGAAATCGCCAGTACTGCTGAAGCGAATATGTCCCGGCTTGCTGCGCGCGACTGGTGCTTCCCAGGGCTGCATGGGGCGGTGGTAAAGAGGAGCATCGTCAGTAAGCGCGGTATTGGGAATATCGGCCACCAGCTTCCCATGCTCGAGGACGCGCAGCCGGCCGTTGCTGGTCACCTTGCCGGCGATCACGGCATCCAGGCCCCATTTCTCGAAGACACGCAGGACTTCCTGCTCGCGGCCGCTCTCGGCCACCAGCAGCATCCGCTCCTGCGATTCGCTCAGCATGATTTCGTAGGCATTCATGCCCGTCTCGCGCTGAGGTACTCGGTCAAGTTCAATCTCAATACCTACACCGCCGCGCCCCCCCATCTCACATGTGGAGCAGGTGAGGCCGGCCGCG
Source organism: Actinomycetota bacterium (assembly GCA_050258305.1). GTDB lineage: Bacteria > Acidobacteriota > Terriglobia > Terriglobales > Acidobacteriaceae > Angelobacter. The sequence goes on along the minus strand of JBLMYN010000128.1, from coordinate 3,122 downwards.
CCCATGTCCTGAATCCCGACCACCGCACCCGTCTGCATGGCTTCAAGGCAGGCTTCCAGCAGCAGCTTTTCCAGAAACGGATCGCCCACCTGTACGTTGGGCCGCTTCTGCTCTGAGCCTTCACTGAATTCTTCGCTTGCCATGGTGGCGCCGTGGATGCCGTCGCGGCCGGTCTTGGCTCCGACGTAAATCACGGGATTGCCTTCGCCGGCGGCCTTGGCGTAGAAAATCTGGTCGCGCCGCACCAGCCCGAGGGCGAATGCGTTCACCAGAGGGTTTTGCGAGTAACACGGCTCGAACTTCGTTTCGCCTCCAAGGTTGGGGACGCCAAAGCAGTTGGCATAAGAAGCAATCCCGCTGACCACGCCTTCCAGCACGGAATGGTTGCGGTGCACAGTGGCTTGATCAGTCTTGTTGTCGGGAGCGATCGGGCCGAACCGGAGCGAATCCATCACCGCGAGTGGCCGCGCGCCCATGGTGAAGATGTCGCGCAGAATGCCGCCAACGCCAGTGGCCGCGCCCTGAAATGGCTCGATGAAAGACGGATGATTGTGCGACTCAATCTTGAAAGCGCAGGCCCAGCCATCGCCGATGTCAATGATGCCCGCATTCTCTCCCGGGCCCTGCACCACCAGCTTGCTGCGCGTCGGCAGTCTTTTGAGGTGCACGCGAGAAGACTTGTAGGAGCAGTGCTCGCTCCACATCACGCTGAAAATACCCAGCTCGGTCAGCGACGGCTCGCGTCCCAGAGAGGTCTTGATCTTCTCGTATTCCTGGGGCGTGATGCCGTGTTCTGCAATGACTTCAGGAGTGATCGCGGGAGGATTGGCATGCGTTGTGGGCATATGCGGCTACATCTATTCTCGCATGGCGAAGCGGCGCGAGTAATCTGTTTCTGCGCGCCCGGGTCTGGAAACGCAGAATTCCGCCTGTTCTTATTTCAACGCCGATTCAATTGCTTTTTTAAGCGTGAACAACTCACCATGGCTCCAGCCATCGAATGTCTGCAGAATAATCCCGTCTTTGTTCAGCAGAAAATAATGCGGAAAGCTGTGTACGGCAAAAGCTCTCTTCAAGGAACGATCTTCGTCATATACCTGGGGCCACGTCATCCCGTTCTTTTGCACGAATTGGGCCCACTTCTCTGAAGAGTCGCCCTCATCAATACTGACGACGATTACCTTCGAGGGATCGTTCTTGGCAACCAGCTCCTTCAGCACCGGAACCGAATCGCGACATGGAGGACACCATGTGCCCCAGAAATCCAGCAGTACGACTTTACCTTGAAGGGTATCCAGGTTGATTGCCTGTCCGGATGAAGTTTTCGCCGAGAACTCTGGAGCAAAGTTTTGTCTGGCCCTGCCTGGATCGGCTATGAAGCGCCCGATCTCTTTCTGCTGCAGCGATCCCTTGTATTCAGGCAAAACTGCTTTGAGCACTTGTACGCCTTCATGATCTTTGCCCTCCCGCAGCAGTGTCATCCCCAGGTCAACTTTGCACTCCGAGCAATCCGCATTGGCAGCAATCGCGGATCGAAACGCCGCTTCCGCATCCGACAGATTTCGAGGATTCCTTTGCATCCGGCTGAAGATTACGCCTCTATAAACCTGCACTTCACCTTGCTGCTTTCCATTGAGCGAAATTGCCATAGCCTGATCCGCTTCCTTCAATGCGTTCTTCAGATCGCCCATGTACATATGCGAGCGCAGCATGCCGACCAGGCACTCTCGGCAATGGCCAGACTCAAACTTCTCGGCCTTTTTGAAGTGCTTCAGCGCTTCGTCATACCGCTTACTGTCGAAGGCCTGGTTGGCCTCAGATAGCTCTTTCTCAAACTTAGGAGTGTTTGACTGAGCGAGACCTCCGAGAACGAGGAACCCAACGAGGAAAACAATTTTAAGAATGCGAACCATATTGGAAAGGGTACGTAGAATCCGGCTGCAGAGTCAATCGCGATCCCGATGGTCTGATCAATTAGACTGAAGCGGCATGAAATCCATCATCATCGGCACCGCCGGCCACATCGATCACGGCAAAACCTCGCTGGTAAAGGCGCTCACGGGAATTGACGCTGATCGCCTCGAAGAAGAGAAGCGTCGCGGCATCACCATCGACCTCGGCTTCGCTCACCTGGAACTCCCGATACCAGAAGGTTTGGAGCGAAGCGACAGAATTGGGCTGGCCTTCATAGACGTTCCCGGTCATGAGCGATTTGTGCGCAACATGCTGGCCGGCGTGGGCGGCATCGACCTGGTGCTGCTGGTGATCGCCGCTGATGAATCCATCAAGCCACAAACGCGTGAGCACTTTGAGATCTGCCGGTTACTGTCGATTCCGCGCGGCATCACTGTCATCACCAAGTCTGATCTGGTGGATGAGGACACGCTGAACGTGGTGAAGCTGGAGGTGGAGGATTTTGTGCGTGGCTCGTTCCTGGATACCAGCCGCTCTCCGCTCATCGCAGTCAGCTCCATCACCGGAGCCGGGCTTGACGAACTCAAAAGGGAAATCGCCCACCTCGCAGCCGACGTTCCTGCCCGCGATACGGACGCAATCTTCCGGCTTCCCATTGATCGCGTTTTTGTGATGAAGGGTTTTGGGACAGTGGTTACAGGCACGCTGATTGCCGGCAAGGTCAAAAAGGAAGAAGAGGTGGAGGTCTTTCCCCGCCGGCAGCGGGCCCGCGTTCGCGGCGTGCAGGTGCACGGGGCGCCAACAGACCAGGCTATCGCGGGCCAGCGCACCGCTTTGAACCTTTCCGGAGTGCCCATGGAAGATCTGGCGCGCGGCATGGCGCTGGCGACCCCGGGCCTGCTGGAACCCACGCAGAAGATTGACGTTCAGCTCGCTTTGCTCAAAGACTCCAGGCCGCTCAAGAACCGCGCGCGTGTGCACCTGCACGTGTTTACGTCGGAAACCATTGCTGAGATCGCTCTCTACCAGGGAAACGAACTCAAGCCGGGGAGCACCGGGCTGGCGCAATTGCGCACGGAGGATCCCGTGCTGCTGCTGCCCGGAGACAGGGCCATCCTGCGCCAGTTTTCTCCGGTGATCACGATCGGGGGCGCGTTGGTGCTCGATGCTTTCCCCCTGGCACGCCATAAAAGAGAGGCGCGAGTGGC
>JBLMYN010000127.1:0-5521 GCA_050258305.1 Actinomycetota bacterium | reverse complement strand
GATGCGAACGCCATGATGCACTTCATACCGTTCTTTGAGGCCGCGCAGAATGGAGATGGTGTCTTCCACGTTCGGCTCGCCCACAAAGACGATCTGGAACCTGCGCTCGAGGGCCGCATCTTTCTCAATGTACTTGCGATACTCATTCAGCGTGGTCGCGCCGATGGCGCGAAGCTCGCCGCGTGCCAGCGCCGGCTTGAGCATGTTGCTGGCATCAATGGCGCCTTCCGCAGCGCCCGCACCGACCAGAGTGTGCAATTCATCAATGAACAGCACAATCTGGCCCTGCGAATCTTCAATTTCTTTCAGCACTGCCTTGAGACGGTCTTCAAATTCCCCGCGATATTTTGCCCCTGCCAGCATCGACCCCAGATCGAGCGCGACCACGCGCTTGTTCTTCAGGATCTCCGGCACATCGCCCGAGATGATGCGTTGCGCCAGGCCCTCCACAATGGCCGTCTTGCCTACGCCCGGCTCGCCAATCAGTACGGGATTGTTCTTCGTCCGGCGGGAAAGCACCTGCACCACGCGGCGGATCTCCTCATCGCGGCCAATCACCGGATCAAGCTTGCCTTTGCGCGCCAGCTCGGTCAGGTCCTTGGCATAGCGTTCCAGCGCCTGGTATTTGCCCTCAGGATTCTGATCGGTAACGCGCTGCGAACCGCGGACCGCGGTCAGCGCCTTCAGAATGCCATCGTACGTGACTCCGGCAGAGGTCAGAGCCTTGCCGGCTTCGTTGCTCTTGTCCTTGTCCTGCGCGATGGCCAGCAACAGGTGCTCTGTGGAGACGAACTCGTCTTTAAACTTGTCGGCCTCTTTGAAAGAGTGATCCAGAATCTTCTGCATTCCGCCGGAGAGGGTCGCCTGCATGGCTCCGCCGCCGGAAACCTTGGGCAGCCGCTCAATCGCCTGCATCACCTGCGCTTCCACCTGCGCAGGGTTTGCCCCCAGCCGGGTCAGCACCGGCACAATAATGCCGTCCCGGTCGCGAAGCAGCGCTGCCAGCAAATGCAGCGGCATCATTTCCGGGTTGCCGTGCTGCGAGGCGATCTCACTCGCCTGCTGAATCGCTTCCTGCGACTTGATGGTGAACTTGTCCCAACGGATTGCCATGTTCTGACTCCTCTTAATTTCCTAATTCCTATGAATGCGGACCTTAATTATGCAGCGCCCGATGGTTAGAGCTCAAAAAAGGGAGGCGCGCAGCCTCCCTCAGTTGATTCGATGATATCCCCCGGAGATTCGTGCCTCTCGTTATCCCTGAAGCGTCTTCTGGCCGTTGCCGACCTTGATCTGCTTGGGCCTGGCTTCCGCACGCTTGCCCAGCGTGATCTTCAGGATGCCCTTGTCATAGCCGGCTTCAACTTTCTCTGCGTCCACGGTGTTGGGCAGGCGGAAGGTGCGGGCAAAGGAGCCATAACGGCGCTCAATGCGATGAAAGTTCTCTTCCTTTTCCTCTTTCTCGAACTTGCGCTCGCCGCTCACGGTGAGCGTGTTGTTCTCGATGCTCACGTTCAGGTCCTCTTCGCTCATGCCCGGGACTTCCAGCTTGAGCACCAGATTGTGCTCGTCCTCATAAATGTCCACGGCCGGGACAAAGGTGCCCCGCGCCAGCTGCTCTTTGCCTCCGGCCTCGGCAAAGTTCTCAAACAGGCTGTTGAACCGGTCCTGCAGCGTCGCCAGCTCACGGAAAGGATCGATGCGGGTAATCATGGTCATTTTCTTTCTCCTCCAAATGAATGGATCAAAATTGCCTCACTGCTTTCGATGCAGTACTTAGCGTACAAGAAGCATAAAATATGAGTGTGTTACTGTCAATATATAAATTTCGTTTTGTTTTCATAGTCTTACAATAATGTTGTCTAATTTTCAGTCACGCCGAATGAGCCTTCCCTTAAGCTGTACCAGTGTAGGAGGTTAGGAAAATAGTGGCCGACTCGCCCTTGTCTGGAACACCCCCCGAAGCGCGCTGGAGGAGCCGCTCTGAATCCCGGCGGTGGTTAGACCCGGAAACCGCGCAGCGGATGATCAGGCAGGCATTTCCGGACTGTCAGATTGGCTCCATGACGCCCTTGAGGGGCGGCTACCGCAATACGAATTTCAAGGTGCAAGTGGCCTCACCTCCGCTGACGGCTGTCCTGCGCGTCTACGAGCATGCGCCTTCACTTTGCCAGAAAGAAGCCGACTTGATGCGCCTCGTGGCGGCGAGAGTACCCGTGCCTGAAATCCTCTTTGCTGCGCCCCTTCCGGTCGCCGACGTCCCGGCATTCGCAATTTTCACGTTCGCCGAGGGCGTCACTCTGCGTGACCTGAAGCAGACGCGGGACAAGCAGGCCATTGCGCAGGCAGCCTATTCCTCCGGACAGGTGCTGGCGGCCGTTGGCGAATTCCGGTTTGCGAAGGCGGGATGGCTTAGCGCAGGCCCAACAGTCACCGTTCCTCTCCTGGAAGGGGCTGATCCGCTGCCGCGCTTCGTTGATCTTTGCCTTGACTCGATCCATTTTCAGCGGAGGATCACACCTGAGGTCCGGTCTCGAATCCATGACCTCGTCTGGTCATGGGCAGCCCGCCTCTCTGACCTCGATACTGAGACATCGCTGGTGCATTGCGACTTCGGAATGCGTAACCTGCTCGTTCGCCCGGAACAAGGTAAGTGGAACGTGGCGGCGCTGCTGGACTGGGAATTCGCCGTCGCGGGTTCCCCTCTGATCGATGTTGGTCATTTTCTGCGTTATGAACTCCGTGACGCTCCGCTGCTCGAGCCTCACTTCTCCGACGGGTATCGAAATGCCGGCGGGAAACTACCCGTCGATTGGCGCCCACTCGCGCGAATCATTGATTTGTCCGCTCTGGCGGAAACATTCACGCGGGCTGAACTTCCGGAGAACGTGGAAAGGGAAGTTGCCGAACTCATTCATGCCACGGCGGAAGATCGTGATCCGCGCCTGTGACTCCGCCTCAGGCGGAAGCTCACGCGAGCGAAAGGATCATGCACTTCAGGTAATACGTCTCCGGAACGCCCAGCAGGATGGGATGGTCTTTGGCCTGGGTGCGCTTTTCCACGATCCGCACGCTCCGATGCGCGTCCTGTGCGGCCTCATTGAGGACCTCTAGAAAATCGGCTTCACCAACCGCAAACGAGCAGGAGCAGGTCACCAGGTAGCCGCCGGGCCGCACCATCTTCATGGCCCGCAGATTCAGCTCTTTGTAGCCGCGCAGAGCGGCCGGCAGGTTCTTCTTTGACTTGGCGAAGGCCGGCGGATCGAGCACGATAATGTCATATTGCCGTCCGGCTTCGGCGTAGTCTCGCAGCAGATCAAAAGCATTCGCCTCATACCATTCAATTTCATTCCTGAGCTGATCTGAATTCAGCTTTTCATTTCGCTCGGCGACTTCCAGGGCCTCGCGGGAGATGTCCAGAGCGGTAACATGCTCGCACACGCGCGCAAGATGCAGAGCGAATCCGCCATGGTAGGCGCAGACATCCAGAGCGTCGCCGCGCGCATATTGCGCCGCTGCGGCATAATTTTCGCGCTGGTCGAGAAACGCTCCGGTCTTCTGGCCGCTTTCGGCGTCATATTTGAACCGGATTCCATTCATCGTGAAAACGGTCGCGCTCTTGTTCCCCGCCAGGACGCGGGAAGAGAGCGCCGGAAGCTGCTCCAGTTCGCGGATGCGTTCATCCACGCGCTCCATAATGTGCTCCGCTCCTGCAAACTCTTTCAGGGCCGCGATGATTACCTGTCGCCGCCCCGGTTCGTCCCACGCCTGGGTAAGCACCTGTAAGGTGAAAATATCGTTGTAGCGGTCGATGATCAGCCCCGGCAGCCGGTCAGCCTCACTGAAAACCAGCCGGCAGGCGTTGGAATCGCGCACGATCTGCTTGCGGTAATCGACCGAATCACGGACCCGCTGCCGCACCAGGTCCATGAGCTCATCTTCTGAACCGATGGCATCTCTGGTAAGCAGGCGGAGTTTGATCTGCGAAGCGGAACTGTAAATCGCCGATCCCAGCAGCTTGCCTTTGGCGTTGACCGCGTGCACCAGCGCCGCCGCGACCGCGTTGCCGTCGTTCAGCACATCAGACGCATAGACCCAAACGTGGCCGCTGCGCAGCCGTGCCGCCGCGCGCTCATTCACAATGACTTTTCTGATTGCCGGACTCTCGCTCATCTCTCAACCAGAATATAACGGCGGCCCGAGCTGCCATCGCGCTGTCGTATGATTCTCAAGAACTGGTGAGGTGACAATCTTGGCAACCGGCGCGCTCGACGCCCCCAAAATCACGGCAACAAAGCCGCAAAGGCTATCGACATTCGACTGGATGCGCGGCCTGGCCTGCGTGCTCATGTTCCAGACGCACTGCTACGATTCCTGGCTGTCGCCCGCCGCGCGCCAAACCACCTTCTTCACCTGGTCGCAACTGCTGGGCTCACTGCCCGCGCCGCTGTTTCTCTTTCTCAGCGGCATTTCCGCCGTGCTTCTGGCGAAAAAAGTCAGTACCGGCGCCGGGCCGAATGCAGCAGCAGCAAGATTGGTAAGACGCGGACTGGAAATCTGGGGATTGGGCCTGCTCTTCCGGCTGCAGGAGTATCTGATCGCGTATCCCTGGGCGCCCTGGACCGACCTGCTGCGCGTGGACATCCTCAACTGCATCGGCGTATCGCTGGCGCTTGTTGGTCTGCTTATTTATGTCTCCACCACCTGGAAACGCCTGGCCTTGAATGCATCTCTGGCCGCGGCCGCCATCGTCTTGCTCGCCCCACTGGTCTGGAACCACCGCTTTACCGCGCTGCCATGGTGGATGGAGTCATACCTCAACGGCGTGCACAACCTGGGCAAACCGGCAACGTGGCTGTTCCCCATTTTCCCCTGGGCTGCGTTTGCCTTCGCGGGCGTGGTTGTTGGCGGGTTCGTAGTCAGCGACTACGCCAAGCGGATGGACCGTCTCCGGGTGTTGCTGTATGCGGCTGCGGGAGCCCTGATTGCAGGCGCAGGCTATTTTTTCGATCACCTTCCCGTCAGCCTGTATCCGGAGCGGATGTACGATTTCTGGCACACGAGTTCGGGCTTCTTCCTCATTCGTGCAGGAATTCTTGTGGCCATTATCGCCATCGTGGATCTCCGCTGCCGGCTGCACCCGGTCTTCACGAAAAGCAAAGCGCTGGTTTTGCTGGGCCAGCATTCGCTGCTGGTGTACTGGGTGCACATTGAATTTGTCTATGGCAGGCTGCACATTTTGCCGCGGCATGCGCTGGGAATCGGCGGAGCATCGCTGGGCCTGCTGGCGATCACCCTGGCCATGCTTCTTCTTGCGTATCTCCGGGCTAAATGGCCGTTTACCTTTACCGGCCTATTGCGCTTTCGCGCCACCGCTTCTTCATGACGCCTGCTGTACCCGCGTGCATCAAGCTGGCGCGCCTCGTGACTTGATTGACAAAAAAGGAGTGGACCGTTTGCACGATCCACTCCGGGATTGAACGAGGGGATAACTTCAGAAGGTGAACAGGGGACCGAACTC
>JBLMYN010000126.1:0-5475 GCA_050258305.1 Actinomycetota bacterium | reverse complement strand
AAGCGTGACCTCGGGACCCTGAGTAATACGCAGATCATATTCCACCCAGACGGCGTCTCCGATGGCGTGCTGAGCACGAGGCGTTATCAGGAGGTGGGCCGGCGGAATGTGCCGGAAGTAGCGACGGCGGTAATAAGCCATGCTGGCGTCGCGGCCGTAGTAGTCTCCGGAAGCAGTGAAGACCACAACGGAAGGCGACAGGCAATCGGAGAAGGCAGCCTCATCCGCGCGATTGAAGGCGGCTTCACAGTCGAGGAACTGCTGATGCAGTTCTGCACTGCGCGACTCTGTGCTCCTGCTTTCGAGCGAAAGCTGAGGCGGCTTATTTTCAAGGTCAACTGTGGCTTTCAGTCTGGAGAGGAGATCAATCCCCAGAATGCCGTCGATGCGGCGGCCACAGGCTCGGCCAATGGAAGAGAGATCGATGGCGGGCAGTCTGAGCAACTTAAGGTGATGACGGCCCAGCGCGAAATCTCTGACAGTTATTTCCCGGGCGCGTGTCTCCGTGGTTCCTGACCACGACGTCACTGAAACACTGCGTTCGTCGCCATGGGAGAAGGATTTCAGGTTGAGCATGGATGTGGCGGCGGTGTCCACAAGAAATAGAAAGGTTTTTCCGGAAATGGTTGCTTCTACGACGGGGAGCCTGTCGCAGGTCTGGAGAGTGATGTCTTCGGCGGACAAGGGTGACGGGTTGATTGCTACCAGCACGAAAACCAGAATGCTCAACAACTTCATCATGGGGCCACCTTCCTGCGGCGCGATCCAGTATCGCATAAAAACGAACGTTCGTGCTATTATTGTTCGTTCGATTAAATTGGTGCCCTGCCGGATGCGCTTTATTTGCAGTGCCACGGCATGGGGGATGAACGATTGCCCGGGAAAGCCACAACAACGGAGCGGCCGGCCAAAGGCGCGCGCACGCGGGAAAGCATTCTCCGCGTCGCAGTGGACCTCGCTTCGGTGGAAGGCCTGGAAGGCCTGACCATCGGCCGCCTGGCGGAAGAGCTGGCCATGAGCAAGAGCGGCCTGTTTGCGCACTTCGGCTCCAAGGAAGACCTGCAACTGGCGACGGTGGCTGCGGCAAGGGTCATCTTTACTGACCGGGTGATCCGCCCGGCGCTGGCGGCGCCGCAGGGAGTGCCGAGGCTATGGCAGCTCTGCGAAAAATGGCTGCAGTATGTGGAAGGCAAGGTCTTCAGGGGCGGCTGCTTTTTTGCTGCGGCATCTTTTGAATTCGACAGCCGTTCCGGCCCGGTGCGGGATGCAATCGCCGAGGCCATGCGCGAGTGGCTGGGAATTCTCGCGCGAGCGGTTGAAGGAGCGAAAAAAGTCGGACATTTAAAAGCGTCAGTCAATGCGGAGCAGTTTGCCTTTGAGATCTACTCTCTCGCGATTGGAGCACATTGGGGCTTCCAGCTCCTGGAAGACAAGAAGGCGCTGGCCCGGGTTCGCGCCACCATTCGCGAGCGGATTCAGGCCCAGGCGACGCCCGGTTGTCCGCGAATTAGAATCAGTCGCTGATCAAGCCCCGGGAGGAAGACAAATGCCAGCTCATTTCTGGTTGAGTATCTTCTTTGTTGCATGCATGGCAGCAGGCGGACTGAAGCGCATTCGTTTGCCGGGCACCCGGGCCGCTGACCTGCCTTTCAGCGATGCTGTCTGGGCAGGTGACACGTTGTATCTGAGCGGCCACATCGGCCTCGATGCCAAAACAGGACGGCCTCCCGCCGACGCCACGGGAGAAGCACAGCTGGTCCTGGAATCCTTGCGCGAGACGCTGCAGGCGGCCGGATTGACCATGAACGACCTCGTCCAGGTCCAGGTGTTTTGTTCGGACGTGAGCCTGTTTTCGGAATTCAACAAGGTTTACCGTGAATTTTTCGCGGGGGAATTTCCCGCAAGGGCCTTCCTTGGCTCGGGCAAGCTGCTTTTCGATGCGCGCTTTGAAGTCCAGGGGATTGCCGTGCGGAAATAGTCCGGCTACTCAGCAGTGGTCGGGTCGATGGTGGTTTTCACCTCGGAGATGCGATTCGCCGGGAACCCGCCCTGGCTGGCGTGCTCGCGAACCGTCTTCTCATCGGGAGCAATATACACGCAGTAAAGTTTGTCCTGTGTCACGTAGCTGTGCAGCCACTGAATTTGCGGGCCAAGGTTCTTCAGAACGCCGCATGATTTTTGCGAGATGGCCTGCAATTCCTGCGGTTTCAGGTTGCCGGCTCCGGGCAGTTCGCGCTCGATTACATACTTGGGCATCGGGTCTCCAGGCAATCAGTGATGAGAGCCAATCTAACACAGAGAGGGAGTTGTACGCGGCCGATGGTCACTTCAGGAACGAGGTCAGTTGAAGCCCGAGCAACTCGCCAATGCGGGCAATCGTGATATCTGCAGGCGGATAGCTCGCCACCAGCTTTGAATCGAGGGCATAGTGACCCTGGCGGGGGAACACCGTGGTTACTCGCTTGCCCCAGATCTTCTTTACCGCAGTAAGAATCCTGATCTTGTCGTCCACAAGAACATAATGATCGGCGGGATAGCGCTGCTCCACGTCTGCAAGCTCGTGTTCCTTGTGGATGTAGATCAGCACTTTGCCCTGCACGGTTTCCCAAATGCCCGAGCGTTCGACCTTGAGCGGCTGGAAGACAACATCACCGTCGGAAAGGATCACAGGTTCGCCCCACTGTTTCACATGCTCTACGGCGTCGAGGGAATCGGGATAGAGCCGCGTGGCGAACGGGTAGTTTACAAGGAAGTGTGAGACCGTGAGCAGGCCGGGTTCACGGGGATATTCCACGCGATAGCGTTGCAGGGCGCCGAGGTAGTCGGCGTAGCCCAACTCCGTTCGCAATTGTTCGAAAAAGTCCCAGTAGCGATGCTGGCGTTCGGGGCCGACCTGCTTTTCCAGATGGCGCTTGAGATCGGCTGTGACGCGATCATTGTCGAGCAGCGTGTTGTCAACATCGAACAGGAAAACAATGCGCGGCGCTGATGCCATTACGGCAGTATAACGGACTGCTCAAATCATGTTCAGCAGGCGCTCGCGGCGGGTCTCCCATTCCTCGCTGGAGAAGATGCGCGGGCCAACCTCAATCAGCCGCGGCAGCATGTTGAAAACTGAGACCGGCGTCCACGGACTGCCGGAGCGGGTACGCAGCCCGGCCTTGCTGAGTTCAGATGCAACCAATGAGAGCGAATAATCCTGGACGATCAACTCCATCATTTTGATCAGGACGGCTCTTTCATCAGGATCTTCTTCCAGACGGCTGCAATCGGAGGCGACTCGCAGGCCGTAAGGAATTTCTTCCACGATGACCGCTTCCTGCCTCTCATCGCCCGCGATTTCGCGCCGCCACTCCATAGCCACCAGCTTCCAGCCGGCTTCGGTCTTCGTTTTCATGTATTCGAGGTCCACTGACCCGGTAACAACCTCGCGAATGCGTTCAACCCTGGCCATAACGCCTCCAATGTTCGAAACAGAGTATCACTCGAAACAGCAACAAGGCTGCCATTCCGGGCAGAGGCCTAAGCCTCGCAATCGTTGGCACATACACGGTTTCAGGCGCTCTTGGTTCGCACCGGTCCTGCGCGTTTGTGGGATCGAGCGTTCGAATGCGGACAGTGGCGGGCGTCATTTCGATTCCAACCATCATCCTACAAAATTAAAGATAGGCAGGTAGCATGATCCGCAAATTGAAATCCGGTGAATACCGCCTGTACTCGCGAAAGAAGAATCCGAAGACGGGAAGACGGCGCAATTTGGGGACTTTCCCTTCGCTGGAAAAAGCCAAAGCACATGAAAGGGCCGTGCAGTTCTTTAAGCGCCACTAAAGAACACCCCATGGCAACCGCAAAGTAGAGGCGCCGGCAACGGTCCGCCTGAACTCGATCTGAAGGAAGCCGGAACTGCGTGATAGAATCCGCGCTCCCGGATGAAGCAAAATCTCCACCAATCCATGAGCCTGACGCACGCGACCGCGATGGTCGTGGGCATCATTCTGGGCGCGTCGATTTTTATCCAGCCGTCTGAGATTACGCGGCTCGTGCCCAGCCCGGCGGGAGTGCTGTTGGTGTGGCTGGGCGCCGGTGCGCTTACCTTTTGCGGAGCATTGGTCTGTGCGGAGCTTGCCGCAGTTTTCCCGGCTACCGGCGGTGTTTATGTATTCCTGAAGGAAATCTTCTCTCCGCTTGCCGGCTTCATCTGGGGCTGGGGAATGTTCTGGAGCATGCACTCCGGCATTATTGCGGCCATCGCGGTCGTCCTGGCGCGCTACGCCGGATACTTTGTCCCACTGAATCAGTGGGGCGTGCGTGGCGTGGCCATCGCGGCGGTGCTGCTGCTGTCATTCATCAACTATCTGGGTGTGAGGCCGGGCAGCGCGGTACAGGTAGCGCTCACTGCCGCCAAGGTGGCGGCGATTCTTGGATTGGTCGTTGTGCTTTTTGCGTTTGGAAGCGATGCGCATCGGGCCATGGCAACCCAGGCGGCGCCGCTCAGAGCCGCAGGCGCAAGCGATTATCTCCTGGCCATCGCTGCCGGCCTGTTTGCCTATGGCGGCTGGCACATGGTGACCTATGCAGCGGGTGAAACGCGGGAAGCAAGGCGAACGCTGCCTCGAGCTCTGATGGCCGGAACGGCGACCGTGACGGTCTGCTACATGCTCATGAACGGAGCCTATCTGTACGTCATGCCCGTGAAGGCTCTCGCGGGCTCATTGCGCGTGGCCAGCGATGCCACGCAACGCGCGCTGGGCGTGGCTGCGGGAGGAGCCATTTCGCTCCTTGTTGTGATCTCAGCTCTGGGCGCCTTGAACGGCATCATTCTGGCCGGGCCGCGCGTTTATTATGCGATGGCCCATGACGGTCTGGCGTTCCGCTGGATGGGGTCTCTCGATCCGCGGCGGCAGACGCCGGCCCCGGCCATTGCTGCGCAGGCGGTATGGTCGTGTCTGCTGGTGGCGACCAACAGCTATCGCGAGCTGTTTACACGCGTGGTGTACACCGAGTGGCTGTTTTTTGCCCTGCTGGCAGCAGGGTTGTTCGTGCTCCGCCGGCGCAGAGGATGGCGGCCCAGCTATCTGGGACGCGCCTTTCCGCTGGCGCCGCTGCTTTTTATCTTTGCTTCTCTGGGGATCGCCATCAACCAGCTTCGGGTGAACCCGCGGAACAGCGTTACGGGTCTCGGTTTGCTTCTGCTGGGTGTTCCCGTATACTTTTTCACCGCAAGACTGAGCGCAAAGGCCAGAGCAAAGAATGCCCATCATTGACTTTCACAACCACTACTATCCACCTGAATACATCAAAGCCATCGCACAGGGACCAAGCGCGGTCCGCATCACATACGACCAGCAGGGCAATCCCTGCCTGCATTATCCGGGCGATTACAACATTGCCGTACGCGGTCACCGCGATATTGATTACCGCGTGGAGATCATGAACGAGCAGGGAATCGATACGGATGTAATCACGCTGACCACG
>JBLMYN010000125.1:0-14079 GCA_050258305.1 Actinomycetota bacterium | reverse complement strand
CATGTCGCAAAATTGATACTCTCTGACTCTCCGGGCCCGTCCTGGAAAAGCATTGTGCACCTGCTGCCAGAAGTTTTTCCTGACATCCATGAGGAAGATGAGCAGGAAATGCAGAAGCTTGGTTCCACAACAGATGCCGCTGCCCGGTCAAGTCTTCGCAATCACTTCCGCATGATCTTCTATTCGCCGGAAAAACGCGATCTCTACATGAGCCACATGGGCGACCTGGGATTCGAGCCGGCAGTCGCCGAGGCTGTTTCAAAAGCAACTCAAAATCTTGATCTCACGCAAAAACTTGCCGGCTTTCATTTTCCTGCTCTGGTCATCAACGGACGTTACGACATGAACGTTGCTCCCCTTACTGCCTGGCGGCTCGCGCATGCCATTCCTGGCGCCGGGCTCGTTTTTTTTGAACATAGCGGGCATCTGCCTTCCTATGAGGAGCCCGAGAAGTATCTTTCAACTCTGGAGAATTTCCTGAACGCGCAGTGAACACGCAGACCGGCCGTCCGTTTTCAAAGGGCGCCGCGGTTGCTCCATTTCGCCGGGCCTCATTCATCACATGCCACTTCGGCTTGTGTTTAGAATGGTAGTTTCACTCATGAAGCCGCCAATCGCCCGGTTTATCACCTCCGCAGCCCACGCAGACAGCTTCCCCCGCGAAGGGCCTCCTGAGTTCGCTTTCCTTGGCCGCTCCAACGTCGGGAAGTCAAGCCTGATCAATTCGTTGCTGGGCCAGAGAATTGCGCACGTCAGTTCGACCCCGGGGCGAACGCGCACCATCAATTTCATTGGAATTTATAGCAGCGCAACGCAGCCCGAGCCCCAATTTATGCTGGTTGACCTTCCGGGTTATGGTTATGCGAAGATTTCGCGTTCCATTTCCGCCGAGTGGCCGAAATTCATTGAGCCCTACCTGGAGAAGCGCGCGACATTGCAATCCTCGATCGTGCTGGTGGACGTGAATGTTCCTCCGCAGCCACCGGACCGGCAATTAATCGACTACTTACAACACACTGGAAGAGACTTCATGCTTGTGGGCACCAAGAGCGATAAGCTTTCCGGTAACAAATTGAAAGCGGCGCTTTCGGCACTGGAAGAAGCGCACGGAGTGGACTCAATTCTTCCCTATTCCGCGCGCACCGGGGCAGGCCGGACGGCGTTGTGGCATGCCATTTCTGAGCGAGCAGAGGCTGCCCAACAGATCAGCAGACGTATGTAGCCATGGATCCCTTTGCACGCAAAATGTGGTACTTCGGCATTGGTTTTGCCGCCAGCCTGATCATTCTGGTGGTTGGACTGAAATTCTTCACCATGCACTTGTGGCCTAAATGCCCGGACCGTGTTATTGGCGAGGCTGACAGTCCAGGCCATGATTGGGTGGCAGCCATTTTAGAGCGGCGTTGCGGGCCTGAAGATCCGTTCTTTGCGCGGGTCAACCTTCGCCGGGCAGGACCACTGAAAACGGGATTCCTGAACGGCCAGGTTCAGCAAGGAACCGTTTTCACGGTCGAACAGGACGCCACCGGCGCGGGAATCAACCTTGTCTGGTCGGGACCAGATACGCTGACTATCCGGTGCCCGCATTGCGCAGTGGATCTGGTCCGGCAGCGCGATCAGCGTTGGGGTCCTGTAAAAATCCAGTACGAGATGCCGTGAAACGCTGAAAGGGATTTGCTCTTCCTTCCGCGACTAGCGCGTCCCTGCTCCGGCAGTGGCCGAATGCTGCTCCAGCCAGCCGGCGAGATTGGTCTGCTGGGCCGAGCGAAATTGAATACAACTGTTACTCAACTCGAGTGACAGCCGGAGTGTCCGCTTTGTTGACGAGACGTTGTGATCCGCAAAAAACTGCTTTACGTCGCTCCGCGCTGCCGCGTCACAGAACCGGGAGGTTGCGCTCACAATGGCAAAGCCGCTTGACGGTGTCAGCTTGCTTTCCACCTCAGGCCAGTGCTGCTTTGTCCAATCCCACGCCATTTTCTGCACCGCGGAGTTTTCCAGGACACGGGCGAGATATCCAGCCGCGTCCTGACTGCGCGTTTCCGGGGCAATAATGCGCGCAAGCCATTGTTCCACCAGCTTGGGATCGCTGAATCGGGCGAGAGACCGCGCGTAATTCAGTAATTGCTCCGGGCTGGACTTTGGATTGTTGATGCCCGCAATATATTGCTGAAACAGCGCAGGATTGTTGCTGGTTGCGGCGACCTCCAGAACTGTCTGGACGAGAGTCGGGTCAAGGCCGCTTTCGTCTTTGCCATATTGCATGGCCGCGTCAACTGAGTGCTGAACCACCTGTGGATCCTCTCCGATCTCACCCAGAATCTTGATCAACTGGCCACGGAGTTCATGCACGTCATCCGTTTCGCCCGGCACAGGAGTCCAGCCGACTTTGGCAAACTGAGGAGAAAAGTTCGCGCGCACCCAGGCCAGAAAGGCGGGCCGTGTGGCGGCCGTAAGAAGATGATCATGGATCATCTCCAGCGCGGGAACATAGCTCGCGACGATAGCGCTCTCCTCATCCTGATTCAGCGCCGAAATCAGGTTCAGATAGTTGGCCACATTTTCCTGTCCCGCCAGGGTCAGGGCAGCTTCATCGTCCAGCATTGAAAGCCGCTCTGCAGTGCTCAACGCCGTTGTGGCCACCGTTGAGAGCTGCTGAAGCATGTCACTGTCATAGTGGGTCCGGTAATACCCGGTGGCGTTCGCGTTCACAAACAGCCAGGGAGCGCACCCGCCTGCCACAGGCACAACAGCGTCCTTCTGTCCGACGATCTGGCAAAACGGTTTCGCATCGGCGGCTTTTACGCAGAGCGGAACCATCCATGTCGCGGGTGCAGCCTTCTCGTCGGGATCCGCGAGAAAGAAGCGGCTTTGGCGAAGCCCAATTTCGGTCTTGGGAGGTGCTGGTGCGATACGGCGGCGATAACGGCGGTGGCGACGCCTGTACCGGACCCTGGGTTCCGGGGGCGCCGGCACGCACGTCGATTTCACCTCTATCAGGGGCACGCCTGGCTGCTCGACAAACGTGGTCATGATCTTGTCCACCGGCCGCCCTGAGATCGCGGTCATTACGTCCCAAAAATCCTCGGCCGTAGCGTTGCTGTACTGATACTTGCGAAGATAGGCGTTCACCCCGCGCCGGAACACATCGGGGCTGACATAAGACTCCAGCATGCGCAAAATGGCAGCGCCCTTCTGATAAGAAATCGAATCAAACATCTCATTGATTTCGTCCGGCGTCTCGGCGCGGGCACGAATGGGATGCGTATTGCGCAGCGAATCCACGCGCAGGGCATCATTCGTATCAGCCACCGCTTCCAGTGAGGCATTCCATTCGGGGTGCAATGCCTGAGAGGGCTTTTTTTCCATCCATGTGGCAAAGCCCTCGTTCAGCCAGATATTGTCCCACCACTTCATGGTGACCAGATCACCGAACCACTGGTGCGCCATTTCGTGCGCCAGAACTTCAAAAACGTTCTGGTGACTGCCGACGGAGGAATTCTTATCGTCGATGAATAGGTCCGATTCACGGTAAAAGATGGCGGCGGTATTCTCCATCGCTCCGGCGTCGAAGTCGGGCGCCCCCACAATGTCAAGCTTGCCGAAGGGATAAGGAATCCCGTAGTAGTTGTCGTAAAAGTGCAGAATCTCTTCCGCATAGCGCAGCGCCGCAGTCCCCAGAGGCTTCTTGTCCGGCGTGCCGCAGACCCTGATGGGAATGTTATCGGCCTCGCCTTCATTGCAGGCAAAATCGCCCACAGCCATGGCAACAAGGTAGGTGGACATTTTGGCAGTACGCGAAAATTTGAGAGTGTGTTTGCCCTCGGACGGACCAGGGGTATCGGAAACGATCTTTCCGTTGGAGATGGCAGTATCGCCCTGGTCCACGACGAGGGTAATATCAAACGTGGCTTTGAGCGCAGGTTCGTCGAAGGATGGGAAGGCGCGGCGGGCGTCTGTAGCTTCAAACTGCGTAATGGCATAATTGCGCAACCGGGATTTCGCGAGATAAAAGCCGCGCAGTTTGTCGTTGAGAATGCCGGTGAATTCGATGTGAATGCTGGCCGGACCCGGCTGCAACGGCTCGGCAACCTTCAGCGTCGCCTGCTCCGTTTCCGGAGCAAAGCTGGCCTCCGCCACCTGGGTTTTGCCGTTTTGCGAGACTTCCACCTTTTGAAATTCAAGCTCCGCCGAATTCAAAGTCACTGAGGCGGAAGGCTTGACCAACCGGACATCAATGGTTTCTACGCCGCTGAAGGTAGCATTTTTGAGATCGGGGCTAAAGGAGAGGTCGTAGTGCTCCGGCGCCACCCCTCCGGGAAGGCGCTGAGCTGTCGCCATAACAGGAATTAGAGCAAAAATAAAAAAGCTGGCAAATTTCTTGAGAGTCACCCGGTGGCTCCTTGGATTTAGACGCTCCGCTGCTCGCCGCGTCTGAGTAAAACTGGCGGAAAGAAGAGAGTGAGCCGGACTCCTTACCACGATATCCCGGCTGTTTTCAGTTAAACACTAGCAACTATTTTCACTCCACAACGCGCTGCCTGACAATTATTATCCGCGCGCCATGGACGCAACCGGCAAATCACGTCAGTCGCGCCCTGCTGATTTCGGGCACGGATGCCGGGCAATGCTGGGCAGACGAATGTTCTTGCGATGGGTAACCGTGGCACAGAGTGAAGGCTCGTACTGCTTGCCGCTCCAGTCGAACACTGTTGTCTCTTCCTGATCCGGAGTTACCTGAAACTTCCCTGAGAGCGAAGGCATGCCGTGCTTGACAATCTTCATTGGGTGCAGCGAAGCGAAGTGCTCTTCCAGAGCCAGTTTGTAGTTGTCGCCTGATTTCAGATAAACGAACGTAGAGCAGTTTCCGTTGCGGCAGTCGCAGCCATCCTGTGGCGCAGCGATAACACCCGCGTCATGTCCGCCCGTACGGATTTCCTCGGTCTCAACCGGGCTCTGCAGCGCCTGGTTCGAGACATCGCCTTTGGACGGTGCCACACAGGCATCATCATGCTCGAGCGCCTGCTGCAATTGCGGTTGAAGGTCTGCAATCCGGGCAGACTGCCCACTGCTGAACGGCGTTGCGGCCGCCAGAATGAAAAGAAGAAAAGAATACCGGCTTGTCATGCAATTGCTCCTATTCTCAGGCACTGCTTCTCTTATGGGTAGATTCCACAGGTTCTGGTACCAATCAACTGATCCAGCATCTCCGGCGCGTTGGCGCACTCCGGCACCGGCAGACCGGGCAGCCAGAGCTCGCCTCTTGGACCCACGGTAACTCCGCTGCTGCCAAAATCTTCCAGAGAAAGATTTCGCAGAATTGGCAAAATGCTCATCGCAGCGTCCAGCCTGGGGCCTCCCGGCTTTTCCTGTTTCACCGGATAAACCTGCCCGCTGATAAATGATCCATCGGGCGCAAGGTGGGCCTCAAGAATGAGAGAAATGCCGTTTTCCGCGCTCAAGTTGAATGGCCCGTACGTCGCAAAGTTTCCCAGCGAATAGGCAATCAATTTGCCCTCATAAATTTCCATCCCACGCACCACGTGCGGCCCGCTGCCCAGCACCAGCGCCGCTCCGGCATCTATGGCGGCATGGGCGAACTGGCGTAAATCGCCGCGATCTTCACCGAGGAACATCTCATCGCCCTGAAGCACATGCTGGTGCGTAGCACCCTCTCCCCCGCCATGGAACGACACAATGACCAGGTCCGCCTCAGCCCGCGCCTGCCGGATCGCCGCAAGAGAATCTTCAAGGTCAAGCAGATTGTACGCGCCGGGATACGTGGCAAACGCGATCACCGCCACCTTCTCACCCTTTACGGTAAGGTGAGCGATATCGCCCACCTCGCCCGTGTGGGCGATACCCACGGCATCCAGCGTCTGCCGCGAACTCGTGCGGCCCTCCTCGCCAAAATCCATGGCATGATTGTTGGCCAGGCCCATGACGGTAAATCCTGCAGCTTTGAGGTGCGCGCCGTACCGGGTGGGTACGCGAAAAGCATAGCAATGCCCCGGCGCCTTGCCGCGGCACTTGGCCGAGGGTTCATCTCCATCGTAGAGCGGCCCTTCAAGATTGCCAAAGACGACGTCGCCACGCTTTAGGATCGGTGTTACTTCCGCGAGCAGATCCGCGCCGTCATTCGGCGGCAGCAATCCGCCCGTTTCGTCAGGAAAAGTAGATCCCAGCATCACGTCGCCGACGGCGGTCACCACGATCTCACGACCGTTGAGCCGCGGCAAGACAAACGCCGGACCGGTCTGCGCCGGCATGAGTTCCGCGGCCGGAGTTGGCGACGGACTGGGACTCGCAGTGGGCGAAGCATAGGGCTGCTCTTCGGTCTGTCCTGCTATTGGAGCGGGCGATGGAACCGGAGTAGATTGCGGAGGAGCCGAAGCATTCCCGGGCAAACCAGTAGTTTGTGCCGAAGATGGCGACACCTGTCGTCCTCCTGCAGAAGCAGTCAGAGCCAGAGCCAGTCCGAGCCACAACAAACAGGGGCTGGGTTGCCATTTTCGGGTTTTCCTTGAAACGGTGCTGTTCGCGTTCATTGATCGGCCGGCTGCAGCGGCCATCAGGGCTGATCTTCAGGCAAAATCCTGCATATCCCCGGCTGTAACTATTTCAGCACAGCGATTCCATGCGAACCAGTAGGCAATTTCCCTATAATCACGGACGTCAACTATCGCCAGATCAGCGTCTTTCCCCGGCTCAATTGTTCCCTTGCGCTCATGAAGCCGGAGCGCGCAGGCAGCGTTTACAGTGGCAGCAGCAATGGCTTCAGCCGGCGCCATGCGCATATGAGTGCACGCCAGTGAGAGGATGAAAGGCATGCTCGGTGTGGGTGAAGTTCCGGGATTGTAGTCTGTAGCCAACGCAACCGCCACGCCGGACTCGATCAGCTTTCGCGCATCAGGGTAGGTCGTATGCCCAAGGAAGTAACTTGCGCCAGGCAAGAGAACCGCTACGGTTTCGCTTCGCGCCAACACGTTGATGTCTTCAGCAGAAACGAAATCCATGTGGTCCAGTGAAGCCGGGTTGCAGCTCAAAAGCCCGGCCAGGCGCGACGGCGTGAACTGGCAGACATGAGCTCGAGCAGCCAGTCCGTACCGGCGTGCAGCCTGCAGCAGTTTTTCGGATTGCTCCAGCGTGAAAGCGCCACGTTCGCAAAAAACGTCCACAGATTCAGCCAGCTTTCTTTGCGCTGCCAGAGGAATTATTTCTCCGCAAATTTTTTCTACGTACTCATCCGCCTTCCCCGCATATTCCGGCGGGACCACGTGCGCAGCTAGAAGAGTGGGCTGAACGGTTCCCGGCCATCGTTTTGCCGCGTCAGCAACGGCCTGCAGCGATTTAATTTCCCCTTCTGCAGTTAACCCATAGCCGGATTTGGCTTCTACGGTGGTCGTTCCGTGCCGCAACATGGCTTGAAGCGCTTCGAGCACATGATTACCCAATTCCTTCCGGCTGGCAGCGCGAACGCTGGCCAGGCTGGAACGAATTCCGCCCCCCGCCGCGGCTATTTCTTCATAGCCGGCGCCATGAATGCGCTGTTCAAAATCGATCAGGCGCGGCTGGATAAACGCAGGATGCGTATGGCAATCAACGAAGCCCGGCAGAACAACACGCCCCCTGCAGTCCACCTCTATGACTTTCTTTTTATTGCTCTTGATCCATGGGTCGCGCAAAACGTCCCGCTGACGCCCGACGGCGATGATCCTTCCTCCGCCGCACAGCACAGCAGCATTTTCAATCAGCGCAACGTCATTCAGAGCTGGACCGCGCCGCGGTGCCGAGGTTCCTCGAAGAGTGAGAAGCTGGCCAATGTTGGCCAGCAGCAAATAACGGGTTTGTTTATTTGCAGCCCTCGCTTTCAATTAGAGCTATTCTCCTGCGCAGCAAAAATTTGCCGTACGTGGTGTGTCTCAGAACGTTTGCAGCCTCTGCCCGGCGAAAATCAAGATGCGCTTTTCGGGGCGCTCAGCGCGTTCACGATCCGCTGAAACTCCGGTTCCGCCAGCAGCGGCGTGAGTTCAGGGTCACCGGTGATGCTTTGCGGAGATTTGATCCCGCGCTTTACTGCTTCATCCAAAACCTTCAACGCAGCTTTCTTGTCACCCTGGCGCACTTTGGTATCGGCCAGCAGAATCAGGGGCCAGCTCTGGTCCGGAGCGACGTCGGCCATCAACTGAAAATAATCGGCGGCCAGCACGAATTCCTTTTTCCGGAACTCTTCCTGGCCGTCTTCAATGCCCTGGATCCAAAGCTGGTTGAAGGCACGCACGTAAACCAGGCGATCGCGTGCGTTCGATCTTAACCCCCGCCTCAAGTCGGAAAATACTGACAGAATGCGATGCTGCGCAATAGGAATCTGCTCAGGCCCCGCCTGACCGAGCCCGGCGATGTCAGCGCTTGTTTTCGCGGTGAGCGATTGCTGCTGGTCGGTCTCATGCTTCTCTTTCTGGCGGGCATGTTTGAATGCTTTCGACTTCCGGAGCACAGAAAGCTGGCTTGCGAACCGGCCGACATCGGCAAGGCCCTTGAAATCGAAAGCCAGAGAGCGCACGGCTTCATACTGCATCATGGCATCTCCGGAACGTTCCGCCCGATCAGCCTCCGCCTGCAGTCTTGCCATTTGCTGCTGGATGAATGCCGGCCTGGGCTTCTCCTTGCCATCCTGCATTGCCTTCAGTTCGAGCCATGCAACAGCATCTTCCACTACATTCGCCGGCGCCCATTGATGAGAGCCGGAGAAAATATTCACTTCGAATCCGGCGTCGCGATCTTCCCTCTTTTCTCGAAGCGCTGCAACCTCCGGGTAATTGAAATCCTGATTGCCAATGGTGACGTAGTAAAGGAAATGTGTATTTGCAGGCCGCGCATCTTCCCTAACAGGATATGTCGCTCCCTGAGCGATCACACCGGCAATCGAGCACGTATAGCAATACAAGGCAAAAGAAGTGGCGAAGCGGGCGCCGCCGGAAAGTCCCGTTGTATAGACCCGGTCCTTGTCGATCATGAAGCGGCGATGTGTATCCTGCCAGATTGCTTCCGCAGCCGCCATCTCCAAGGAACCCGGACCGTTCTTTGCGTTGTTCGAGCCGGCGACAATGTAGCCATACTTTTCCGCGGCTTCCCTGAAAAGATCCACCGGAACCTTGCCGCGCGCGAACGGATCGAAAGCGTAAATGATCGGCCAGCGGCGATCAGGAGAGTAGTTCGAGGGAAGATAAAGCGCGTAGCTTTGAGCCGGATTACCGAGGCACGCTACGGAATCGATCACTTTGCCGCGCGGCTGCGCCGGGACTGAAACAGAGGTCTGAGCCGCGGCGAAACCGGCCAGCAGAACAAAGATCAACATCGCTCGACTTTGCATTCTCAGACAGACGCTCAGGGTTCTTCCCATTGTTAAGCACCGGCAAAAAATCAGGAACGTGGCATCGGAATTTTCACGCCTTTTTCCGCCGCGAAATTTACAGCTTTCTCGTATCCCGCGTCGACATGGCGGGCGATGCCGATCCCGGGGTCGTTCGTGAGCACACGTTCAATTCTTTTTGCCATCGCATCCGTGCCGTCAGCGACCGTGACCTGACCGGCATGCTGCGAATAGCCAATGCCGACCCCGCCGCCATTGTGAATGGATACCCAACTTGCTCCACTGGCGGTATTCAGCAGCGCATTCAGCAGAGGCCAGTCAGCAACAGCATCACTGCCATCTGTCATCCCTTCCGTTTCGCGGTATGGGGAAGCTACCGACCCGCAATCGAGGTGATCGCGGCCGATAACGACAGGCGCTTTGAGTCTGCCCTTCTTGACGAATTCGTTGATGGCAAGGCCGAACTGCGCGCGCTCCCCGTATCCCAGCCAGCAGATTCGCGCGGGCAACCCCTGAAACTTGATGCGCTTGCGCGCGAGCTTGATCCAGCGGTCGAGAATCCGGTTCTGGGGGAAAAGCTCAAGCACCAGGTCGTCGGTCACGGCGATGTCGGCCGGATCGCCGGAGAGCGCCGCCCAGCGGAACGGCCCCCGTCCTTCACAGAACAGCGGACGAATGTACGCCGGCACAAAGCCGGGAAAATCGTAAGCGTCTTTCACTCCCCGTTGAAAAGCAAATGTACGAATGTTGTTGCCGTAATCAAAAGTGACGCTGCCCATTTTCTGCAGCCGCAACATGCCTTCCACGTGGCGCGCAATCGCATCCAGTGAGCGTTCCAGGTAGCCCTGCGGATCGCGCTTTCGCAGATCGAGTGCGGATTCCAGAGACATGCCGTTGGGGACGTAGCCGTTCAAGGGATCATGCGCAGACGTCTGATCGGTGAGAATGTCGGGCAGCACGCCGCGTTCAGCCAATTCAGGAATCACAGCAGCGCAGTTGCCGATCAGGCCAACAGAGACAGCTTCCTTCTTGCGCACAGCGTTCTTCAGGATCCGAAGCGCCTCGTCCAGCGAGTTGACCATGAAATCACAGTAGCCGGTTTTGAGCCGCTTCTTGATACGCTCAGCGTCAACATCGATGCCGAGAAAGCTTGCGCCGGCCATGGTCGCGGCCAGAGGCTGAGCGCCTCCCATACCTCCCATACCACCGCTCACAATCAGCCTGCCGGCAAGATCGCCGCCAAAGCTCTTCTCCGCCGCCGCTGAGAAAGTCTCAAATGTCCCCTGAATAATGCCCTGCGATCCGATGTAGATCCACGATCCCGCCGTCATCTGGCCGTACATCATCAATCCGGCCCGCTCAAGCTCATTGAATTTTTCCCAGTTTGACCAGTGCCCAACCAGATTGGAATTGGCGATCAGCACTCGAGGCGCGTATTCGTGCGTCTTGAACACCCCCACGGGCTTGCCTGACTGAACCAGCAGGGTTTCATCATTGTCCAGAGATTTGAGTGCGGTCAGGATCGCATCCAGGCACTTCTGGTTGCGCGCGGCTTTTCCGGTACCGCCGTACACTACGAGATCACGCGGGCGCTCTCCCACCTCTTCATCCAGATTGTTCATGAGCATGCGCATGGCCGCTTCCTGAGCCCATCCTTTGCAACTCAGTTCTGTTCCGTGAGGAGCTTTCAGGGGAGGCAGATTCGCCGTCTGGATTTCCGTCTCAACTGGCATAAGGAAATGGTAGCAAATTGAGCTGATTTTTGCGGGCAAGGACCGGCGCCAAGACAACTGCAACCGACAGCTATTCCCCAGAAGGATGGAAAATTAATGGACCCGTCGGCGTCGCCTTAGAGGTGACTCTGCTCTCCGAAAGTTACTTCCTACCAGGAGCTGTATGCCGCTCCGTCCGAACCAGCCTGATTGGACCCGCTGTGAACGTCAGTGATGCCGGGTTCGGTCTGGTCAATCGCCGTCATCACATCTTCCTGTACGGTCTGCCATGTAGTATTGCTGTTGGTAAACGGGTCTTTGGGGATTGCGCGAATATAGCCGGCGCTCACCAGATCATTGAGATCCTGGGGGGCTTTGTTCTTGTCCTGGGTGTACTGGTCAATGGCATTGCGCAATGTGTACAGATCTTCCTTGAGCACTGCCTCGTGGGCGTGGCGGAGGTGAATTCCGTACACCGGAACCGCAATGCTGGCAAGAATTGCGATGATCGTAACTACAATAATCATCTCAATCAGAGTGAAACCGCGTTGTTTTGCCGGTGCCCGGGATGTCAGCTTCATGTTCGGTTACCAGTCCTTATACTTCGTGCCGTCCAGGCCAGTGCCATCGGATTTTGTATAAACGTCGAAGACGTTCTGTCCGCCCCAGGAATCCGATTGCGGATCGTCCTGCATGGAGCGCAATCCCCAGTCGGTGTTGCCGGTCATGGGGTCTATGGGAATCCGGCGCAGGAATCTCAGCTTTTTTCCACCGGCGATCTCAACACCATTCACCAGGGTGTCCAGATCCGGAGGATAGCCTTCCGTCCCCAATTTGATCTGGAATAAATTCTTATTGGCCGCATCATGGTAGCGGTCAATGGCGCTCCTCATCTCCCACAAGTCGCGGCGCAGATCCCTTTCTTTCTCCCGTTTCACGCTGACGCGGACCACAGGCACAGCCGCTCCCATTAGAATCAGCAGGATGGAAATGACGATAATCATCTCCAGCAGGGTAACGCCCCGCTCCCGGCCAACATCTCTCGCGGCTTTCCTGATCTGCAACTTACACATCCTTCAATAGCCTGTTATTCAATTTTAACAGTACTCTGAGATCCAAGTACTTCCAGCGTCTGGTTCCGGCTGTTCCGGGCACCAGGGATTGCGATGGCGATTGTTCCATCGCCCTTTGCCTTTGCCGCAAAAACCAGGCTGAACACCGTTCCATCCCCCGAGATTCCTGGACTCCCCGGCTGACGTTGCGCGGTTACCTGCAGTTTGCCGCTCACTGGATCATCCCGGTGCACCAGCACGGCGGTCTGTCCGTCACGTGAAAGGAAATCTCCATTGGCCACACTGACAAACTGCAGCACCTTGGGATCGTAACTGATCTCAATCGGCACCGAGGCAACGTCCTCTCCGTGGTTCACCAGCACATTCACGGAGAAGGTGCTTCCCTGTTTCTGTGAGATGACTCCGGGATCCAGGCGAAGCGTCATCGGACCTGCCCCCGGTGTGTTGGAAGATGTTTGTGCTGCCGGGGCTGCCTGAGATGCAGGCTGTGCCGGCTGGCTGACGGTTCCGCGGGGCGGCCCTGCAGGAATTGCTGGGCGCGCCAGAGGAGCCATTACCGGTCGGTTCGTCTGCGGCTGTGCAACCGCAGGTCTTTCCGCGGTTGCAGCCGGCATCTGAGGAGCTTCTGCGCGTGGTGCCTGCTCGGCGGCGATATGCAGATCAATGCCGCCTCCGGTACCCACATCAAAGGCCCGCCTGTTGATGTCATTCAACTCCTGATTTCTGACAATATGCGGAACCAGCAGAAAAACGATCTGATTCTGGACCCTTTCCTTCTTGTTACTGGAGAACAGGTATTTCAGCAATGGTATCTGGCCCAGAAACGGGGTGCCGCCTGTGGAGTCGGTCACCTGATCTTCCAGGATGCCGCCAAGCAGGTTCATCTCGCCATCGTTGAGCCGAATCGTATGCTCCACGCGCCGGGTGCTGATAATGGGCTGCGAAATTCCTCCGATGTTCGAACTACCGTTCAGGTTTGAAAGTTCCATTACCGTCTTCAGCGTCACCTGGCCGTCCGGATGTACGCGAGGCGTAATCTCCAGAATTACACCCACGTCGGTGTACTGGAACTGGGTATTCACGCCGATGGCGCCCGTAGCTGTGCCAATCCCAACGGGCGTTCCGAACGAACCGGTCGCGATGGGGATCTTGTCGGCGATCTTCAGGGTGGCCTTTTCATTGTCCGTGGCGCGGATCTGCGGATTCTCCAGCAACTTGGAGTTGCTATCGCTGAAAAGAGCGACTGCCTTGACCGGATCAATAGTTACGGCGTAATTGGTGGAATTCAGGTGCTGCAAATCGTTGAAGTTCAGGGTGCCACCGCTACTGGTCGTCCCGCTTCCCGTCGTGCTTGAAACCAGGGGATTCTGCAGCGCAACCGACGCGTTTTCCGGAGGTGTGATGCCCAGGTCACGCAGCTTATCCACGCGCACTTGAGCCACCACGACATCGACGATCACTTCAGGCTTCGGCTTGTCGATGTCGTTAATCATCTTTTCCGCCAGCGCAAGCTGGTCAGGAGTACCCTTGATGACAATCGCGCTCTGTGACGGGATCTGCTGGATGCGCTGCACTTCCAGCACTGTACGGATGGCGTTTACGATGTCCTGCAGGTCTGTGGGCCCGGAAACATTGCCCAGATAGAAAGTCTTGACTACGTTCTGTTCTAGTTCCCGCCTTTTGGCCTGCGTATCCTGCGCCACAAAGATGGTGTTGGCCGTGACAGGCCGCCAGAAGGTGCGCGACTCCAGCGCCACAATATCGAGTGCATCCTGAATGCTGACGTTCTTTAAGTCGAGCGCAAGACGGCGGGACGTGTAATCAGGATCAAAGAGGACGTTAATATTGGCTAGTCTCGCGATGGTCTCATACGCTACTTTTGAATCTTCGTGGAGTGTCAGGGCGGTGATCGGGCTGGCAG
>JBLMYN010000124.1:0-5677 GCA_050258305.1 Actinomycetota bacterium | reverse complement strand
GGCTTCATTGTTCATGCATAGCCGGTAACTCCATACCGTGGCCAGGGCGGAGCAGATGGCCCGCAGCAGCGCGTCGCCGCGTTGCGCCTTGTGCTCGCTTACGCCACGCGGCGGCTCGGCGGCAAACAGCGTAAGCGCGCTTTGATTGCGCTGGAAACCGCGGTCCACGTGGAACGGCTCCCATGGGTTCTCTTCTTCATTTTCGGCGATGCACTGTGAGAACTTGCCCGCATTGCCCTGCGCGGACATGTCAATGCCGTCCGGCCGCCCGCCGCCGATATTCAGAAGGATGAGCTGCAGCGCGCGCCCCACGGAGCTGTTTGCCCGCGCCACATTGCTGAAAACATTCTGCCGGCACCAGAAACCCAGCTCGTTGCGTACCGGCCCGTTGATCAGCACCAGAGGCGCGGCAAAATGCGTGGTGGCCTGCACGCCGTGGGCGTTGAATCTTTCGTCGCACACCGCGCGCACCAGCGGCAAAAGAACGCGCATCATCTCCGGCTTGCAGCCCGCCATCACAGCATTGGCGGCAATCTTTTCCACTGTGGCTTCACCGTAAACCGGCGGCACCCGGGCAATCACAGTTTGCGGCGCCAGACCAGTTCCCCTGAGCATGGCGGCAACGCGTGCTTCCGTGGGTGGAGCCACCGGCAGCGCATCGCCGAACAGTTCAAAGCACTTCTCGATCAGATCTTCGCCGTTCTGCGTTGCTATGCGGCTGGCGCGCTCTCCAATGCGCCGCAGCAGCGGGCCGGAAGCAGCCGCTGTACTCCCCTCGCTCTCCGGTTCAAGATGTCGCGATCCGCAACCCGGCTTCCAGGCCGGCGCGCCGTCGTTCTCAGCCGCGATGGGCGCATGATCCAGCAATTGAGCAATTTTATTCAGGCCGGCTTTGTCGAAACCCACCAGCGTTTCTGCAGTCGTGCCGTTTTCATCAACCAGGTAAAAAGTAGGAACAGACTGCGGATCAAAGGCCCGGCTCAACTTCAGCCCGCGATCAAGTTCCACCGGATAGGTGGTGCCCATCTGCTGCACAAAGTTCCTGGTGCTGGTTTCATCATCCTGGGAAATCCCAATCACCTGGACTTTGTCTTTGGCCAGAGCGTTCAGGTAGGGCAGAGCAAGCTGGCAGGTAGGGCAGTCGGTTTCAAAGAAGACCAGCAGCGCTTTGCCGCCGGGCCGGTAGGCGGCCAGAGAATGCAGATCGTGACGCTGTTCTGTAGTTTGCGCCATTCAAAAAAGATAGTCGCCACAGCGGCGTATTACAAGTTCACCTAGGAATGAGATGTGCGGATGCAGTAAAAGTTTCACGGCTTCCGTTTCGCTCAAGAACCTAACCGTCTCGCAATCTCCGCTTGCCAGCATAAGATTCGCGAACTCGCTACATTAAGACTTTCCAACCTCATAAATATTTCTTTCGGCGTGGACAGTTCCGCATCCAATTCTGTTGACCCATTTCATGAATAGCTGTTCGCCTGTCTGAGGCAGTCAGATGAAATTGGCCGCGACCAACAATTTCTACAGGACGAATCGATGAATGCAAAGGAAATCATCCACGCCTGGGGCAGGATCCTGCAGGGCAGGCGTCCCTCGCTCTCCATTGAAATCACGCGCGAGTGCCCGCTGCGCTGCCCCGGCTGCTATGCGTACGAGCCAGGCCATGCCGGTGCAGGCCTGAACCTGCGCCAGCTCTCTGACTACAAAGGAGACGACCTGGTTCAGCGCGTGCTTGAGCTGGTGGATGAACTTCGCCCGGTGCATCTCTCCATTGTTGGCGGGGATCCGCTGGTCCGCTACCGCGAACTGGAAATCCTGGCGCCGCAGTTGTCGGCGCGCGGCATCCATACCCAGATTGTCACCAGCGCGTTCCGCCAGCTTCCCGCAAGCTGGGCCCGGCTTCCGCGTGTCTATCCTGTGGTTTCCATCGACGGTCTTCAGCCTGACCACGATCTGCGCCGCAAACCCGCAACCTACGACCGCATCCTCACCAACATCTCCGGCCACCGGATCACGGTGCACTGCACCGTAACCGCGCAGATGATGCAACGCAGCGGCTACCTCCAGGACTTCCTCGACTTCTGGACGCCCCGGCCGGAAATCAAGAAAGTGTGGTTCAGCATTTTCACGCCGCAAATCGGCGCCGAGGGCGCGGAGATCCTCTCGCCTGCGCAGCGCAAGGCGGTTGTTGAGGAATTGCTGCGTCTCAGAAAGCACTATCCCAGGCTGGACATGGGCGAGAGTATGATCCGCGAGTTGCTCTCGCCTCCGGCGTCGCCGCGCGAGTGCATTTTTGCGCGCACCACGGAGATAATCTCCGCCGATCTGAAGACACGCGTCGCTCCCTGCCAGTTCGGCGGCAATCCTGACTGCTCGCAGTGCGGATGCGTGGCCTCCATGGGCATGGCCGCGGTCGGACGGTACAAGCTCGGCGGGCTCGTCAGTCTGGGAACCATCTACAAAGCGTCGTCTGCGATCGGAGAGAGAACGCGAAACGTCACCAGCAGGGCCGCGCGGCGCAGGCTCGCGCAAGCGCAACCGGTGCGCGAATCCGGGCCGGCAGCATGAGGCCGGATGTATTGCAGCTCAGCAGCTCCGGCATTGCCGCCAGCCGGTCCTGTATTGCCCCATGCGCCGCTTCAAATCTCCGCGATGGTTGAAAGGCTCTAACCAGACTGATCGAAAGCGAGCGCCAGCCGGCCCACGAGGTCCCAGCCGGGCAACTCCAATTTGCTCCTCCACCGTCCAATGCCCTGCGGTTATATGATTAAGAGAGCGGATACCGCTACGGGAGGATGAATGAGAATAACTACAACAGCGTTCGTGCTCACCCTGGCGCTGGGCTGCGCCACGGCAGTTCCGTCACTGGCGCAAGACTCTGACCATCACGGCAACCAGCCCAAGGCACAGCAGCCTGTTCAGCGCTTTCTGGCGCAACAGCAGCGTGATCGCGACCAGCGCCGAGACCAGGACCGCGATCGCCGAGCCGATCGGGACCGGGACCGTGATCGTCATGAGATGGCAGACAATGACCGTGCCTACTACGGCAACAAATACTTCCAGCAGGGCTGGAAGGACGGCCTGAAGCACAAGCACAAAAACCGCAAATGGAAAAACGATCACGACCGCATGGCCTACCTGGCCGGCTACGCTCACGGTGAGCGCGGCGAGAAGTGGCACAAGCCGAACAAGCGCGACCGCGATCACGACAAACACTAGACTCTTACCAGTCCTCAGGGATCACTGAAGGCGCTGCGGGCGCCTTCAGTGCGTTATTTTTGAGGATGCCCATCACAGAGCTCTCGCTGAAGACGGAACATGGCGTCTGCCCCAAGGCCCGATGCCCCGATGCTCATTACTCTGTCTCTGCCAAAGGTCCGGCGAGGTACCAGTAGACCGGATGCCTCGCCGCAAGCAAAGACTGTCTAGGCAGCCATAGTCTTTGTGGCTTTCTCTCTTTTCCAGCCCTTGGTTTCGAACAGCGGAACGTACTCCTCAGGAACAAATAGACGGTCTTCCATTTTGACTGTGAAGTATTTCTGGGGAGCGATGAGAACATCGTCACTCTTGCTCAGGTCAATCACCCAGCGCTCAGGCGGACGCCGTTGCGCCAGGAAGCGCAACTCAAACGGCTCGATGCGTAGAGGATCATCCTTGTCGAAAATACCGGTGTGATTCTTCCTTGCCGCAGCAATTGCCTCCCGACCTGCCTTGATGTACTTGTCTTTGCCGGCCCATTCATTCGCTTTGAACGGATCCAGCACCAAAGTCGTGATGGACTGGGCATAGCAGGCAGAGGCACCTACGTTCGGCCAGATGCCGTACGGACAGGCAAGAGCTTTCCTGAGTTGCCGCGTGTTGTAGTCCAGGGGGCGCTGCGCATCCTGATCTTCCCTGTTGATGTAGGCCAGGAGCCGGCCATAGCGGTCAGTGACTTCATGGGCAAACGCAAGGAAGAATTTGAGGGTTTCATTTGTCCAGCCCATGGCATCGCGGTCGGCAATGATTTCAGCTTCCAGCGCCCTCTCCGCTTTCTTCGCATACTGAAAGTGGTTGCCGGCTGCGCCTGGCCCAAGCCGCTCCTGCAGGTTTGCCTTGAGTTCCGGGGATATTGGCAATGGACCATATTGCGCGGCAAATGGATCGCTGAGGAACACATCCCATTCCGGTTTGTCGGTGGAAATGAACTTTTGGGGATCACTCGGAAGCGCAAAGCTGATTTCAGGTGTGTCAATGGCCAGGAATCGCACAGGGAAGTTTCCCAGCGCGCTGACGCTGACGGTATCGCCGTCATGCGTCACTTCGGCGGGCGTGCCGTGATGGCCTCCGCGCATTCCCAATCCAAAATGGCCAATCGTAAGGCCGGACTTGATTTGCTCAATAGAGTTCATGATGCTTTCTCACTTTCTGAGACGTGATCGAAACGCGCGCGGAGTTAAACAAGAATGTTCGGAGAGAGCCTCTGTTGCCTCTATGCGCGCGGTGCTGTCACGTCGCATACCACAGCAAAACGCACATCGAATCGGTCCGCAGTGATTGCTGTCACCGGGTCCTGTGTCAGAGGATCAGGGCCGCAGGCCGGCAGGAGTTTAGCCCCAGGCGCGTTCCCGAGGCGCGCTTGCTGGGGTCCCCACACCGGCCGATTTTGCCGGAGTGGGGTGATCTGGCGCTGAGAGATAAGCCCCGGGTAAGCGGAGTATCAAACCAACTCGTCGCTGCCGCGAGCCGGAGCGGAGCCGGAACCGGGGTCCCTGACGCGCCCGATTTTCGGGCGTCAGGGCGGAGGAGGCAGAGCGACAAAAAAGCATTTTCATGCTCGTTTGGGAACCCGGTTCCTTACGACTCCGTGTCAAGAGCGGAGGCGGGCCGCGCGTCAGGCGGCCTGCTTTTTTCCTGGGCTCCGGTTTTTAGATCGCTGATTTTTGCTCTGCTGGTTTTCAGGCCGCTGGTTTCCACTCTCTTTGCTTTTGGGTTGCTGGCTTTTCGTTTGCTTGCGTTTAGTCCGTCGGCGTTTCCCGGCGTGCGGCAGTGGCGCATGCTGGCGGGCCAGCCCGGCCTGCAGCTCTTTCATCTTTTCCCTGATCTCCTGCCTGCGGTCGCGGGCGGCAAAAAAGACGTCGTCCGGGTCGGCCAGCCGCTTTTCCCGTTCGTGGCGGCGCTCGTCCCAGACGGCCGAGTCGTTTTCTTCATAACCCTGCAGGACGCTGGTGATTTCGTCATTGGCCTCGCAGCGGGTCAGCTCCAGGTTGACGGTGTGCTCGCTGAGGTCTTCACTGCGGAAGACGCCCAGCTCTTCCAGCCGCTTGAGCCCGGCCAGGGTGATGTCAAAGCCCCGGTTGAGGAAGTAGAGCGCGTGGTAGAGATGGACCTTGGTGGTCAGCGGACGGCGCGTGTCCTCATTCATAGCGCCCTCCGGGTTTCACCGCTCTTACCACAAAGGGCAGAGAGGGCGCAGAGGGATCGCGGTGGGATTGGTTCTGGATTTTGCTGAAGGCTGACTGCTGAGTGCTGAGTGCTATTCTTAAAAACAGCCATGGCTTGCCCTGTCCTTTGCAGGGTGAACTGCTGGTTAGGGCGCGTTCGGTGTTGGTAGCACCGGCGCGTCCGTTGGGTTTGGGTTTTTACGACTTCTTCTTCTTGGTCGATTTTTTCCTGCGTGGCACAGCCGCCCTCGGCTGTG